>JABZIV010000001.1 GCA_015258095.1 Lachnospiraceae bacterium | reverse complement strand
ATATAGGAGAATCCGATGCGGGTGATCTCCTTCCGCAGCTCTTTCAGAAACTCCTCTCCCCAAAGCGGAAAGGCGCCCCCGAGAAGAATCAGATCCGGAAAAACCACGGTGGAAACATTGGACAGCGCAAGAGCAAAGTCTTCGATATATTTCCGCCGCACTTTCTCGTATTCCCCTCTTTCCCTATCTTTATTTTCCAAAATCCGCTGTAAAGGCTCTTCCCGTCCAATCAGCGCGCGGATTCCCCGCCTTCCGATTTCCGCTTCCAGACACCCCAGGGATCCGCAAGAACAGCGGGTTCCTCCCGGGTGCACAATACTGTGCCCGAACTGCGTCAGATTTCCTCCTGCACCGCCGAACACCTCTCCGCCCATGAAATAGGCGGCGCCGACACCCTCCGACAAGTTGACATACAGAAAGTTTTTCTCCTGTAAACCGAGTCGTTCCATTGCCGCATAGCCGAGGATGGCGTTGTCATTAAAAAGGCCTATTGCCTCTTCCCCGCTCTCCTCCAGTTCCGAAATCACTTTTTTTCCGCACTCTATATCCATCCCGAGCGGATAGGACAGAATGCACTTTCTTTCCCGGTCAACAATGCCCGGCAGCACGATGCCGGTTCCAATATAGTGACACTTTCCCTGCTTTTCGCGAAGAGAACGAAGGATGTCAAGAGATTCTCTCCCGAACTCTTTCGGAGAGGAAACTTCTGCCGTACAGTGCCCCATCCTTCTTTCCGAATAGGGCTTCCCCTGTTGCAGACTCACGATACTAGCATCGATTTTCCCTCTTTGCCAGAAAAGCACGATGGCATAGTCTTTTCGGAAATCCGCTTTAATCTGAATGGGAATGCGTCCGAGTCCCCCTTCTCTCCTGTCCTTTCCGTCCTCAAAAATAGCTCCTATGGTAAGAAGTTCATCTACCAAAGAGGAGCTGGAAGGGCGGCTGAGTTCCAGAGCTTTAGCGATTTTCGCCCTGGAGACTCCCGGATGGTGAAGGACATACGTATACACATTCTTCAGGTTCCGTTCCCGGATATCCGCTTGTTTGATTTGATTCGTCTTTTCCATACCTATTTTCCGCCGCTTGTTTAGAATGCTTGTTCAGGCTTCCGGCTTTCTTGTTTAGCCTTCCTGTTTAAGCCGCTTGCTTACGATGTAAATCAGGCTGTATGCATCAGGCGTTCAGCAACTTTTCCAGATACGCTTTCGCATAGAGAATATCCCGAATCTGCTCTTCGCCGTCGATTTCCCGTTCTATCGTAATATCCCCGCAGTAACCGACTTCCTTGAGTTTCGTGAGAAACACGGGATAATTCACTTTTCCGTCGCCGATTCTGGTCTCTCTGCCCAGTTCCTTCGGATTTGTGGGATATAAGCCGTCTTTCCCATGCACTCCGCGAATTTTCTTTCCGAAAAGTTCTACCGCATCCACCGGATTCGCCTTGCCGTAGAGTAAGAGATTCGCAGGGTCGAGATTGATCCCGAGGTAGTCCGACCCGATATCCGAAAGCATCCTGAGCAAAGTGGTCGGCGTCTCCTGTCCTGTCTCAAAGAGAAAATACTGCTCGTTCTTTTCACAGACCTTCATCAAGTCCTTTAAAGCAGCGAGCGTTCCGCTATACAACGGATCATTTTGATTTTCCGGAAGAAAGCCGACATGGGTGACGAGATCCGACACGCCCAGTTCTTTCGCGAAGGCGGAGCCCTCCTTTAATGCGGCAAGTCTCTCCATGCGATACGCTTCCGGCACGAGACCGAGGGTAATCGGCCCCTCTGTGAAGTTCCACGCCTTCGGGCCTTCCCATCCGCACCAAAAAGCGGTGATCGTAACGCCGAGGCTCTCCGCAACTTCCTTCACTCTGCTCGCATTCTTTTCCGCATTGAAAAACTTTCTGTCCCAGGACACGAGTTGACAGCTGTGGAGTCCCAGCTCCACCAGATTCTGCAGCTCTTTTTCGATATTCGGATCATTTTCCATACGGACAATACAACCGATATGCATTTCTTTACCTCCCTTTTCCGCTATCTTTATCCCTTTTTTGCGCTTTTACCCCTTTACCGCCCCCGCCGTAATACCTGTCACAATATATTTCTGCATCAGGAGGAAGAAGAGGAGACTGGGAAGAATGCTCATCATCGTTCCGGGAAGAGCGTGCGACCAGTCTGAACTCTGCACGGAGAAGAACATATAGAGCGCATTCTGTATATTGATGGAACTCATCTTCGTTCCTACAATCAACTGATTTGTAATGACATCATTCCAGGTCGAGAGCGCGTCCAAAACCAAAACAGTCGTGAGAACCGGTCTGAGCAGCGGTAATATAATATAAAAATAGCACTGGTATAGATTCGCTCCGTCGATGTAGGCGCTCTCTTCCAAGGTCAGGGGAATCGTATTGATATAGTTATAGATAATATACACCGCAAGAGGCATCAAGAGCCCAACCGTGACGACAATATACCCTGTCTTCGTTCCAATCAGGTGGAAACCTCCCATAAATTTGGTTAAAGAGATCATATACGTCTGAAACGGCACCATAATCGGAAGAATCAGGAGCGCAAAGCTAATCTTTGAAAGAAGCATATTCTTTCTTCTCACGATAAAGTACGATGCCATGGGTGCCAGAAGAAGCACCATTGCCGTAGTCACGACCGTATAAAAAATCGTATTTTTCAAAAGGAGCGGAAAATGAAACTTGTTCCAAGTCTCCGCATAGTAGCGAATCGACCACTCTTTCGGCAGCTCCAGGAAACGATTGACGATCTCGGCATCTCCCTTGAAGGAATTGATAAAGATAAATGCCAGAGGCATGAGCCAAAAGAGAGAAAAAAGCAGCGTGAGGATAAAAATGAGCTTCGCAAAAATAGAGTTTTTCACATCTCCACCTCCCACTTCTTTCGAATCCGAAACAGGGTAACGGTAATGCAGAGCACCAGTACTACAAAGATAAACGATTTTGCCGTCGCAAGTCCATAGCGATTCGCACTGAACGCCTCTTTATAAATGTTATAGGCAACGGAAACGGTACTGTTTACCGGTCCTCCCTGTGTAAAGACCATAATAATGTCAAAGAGTTTCAGGCCGAACATCATCGACAGGAGAATGCATATCGAAAGGGAGGGAACCATAAGGGGAAGCATGACTTTCATAAAACATTGCCTGCTGCTTGCCCCGTCAATCACTGCCGCTTCCATAAGTTCCCTCGGAATCGTAATGATTCCCGCAATATAATTCACCATATAAAAGCCGATATTTTGCCAAATGGTCATCAGCAAAATAATGATAAAAGTCAGTTTCGGTCTCCCCAGCCAGCTGAGATGAAAGAAAGATAATCCTGTAAGCTTATATAAACCTGCAAAAACGGGTCCCAGGATAAACTGCCAAACCAGACTGATTGCCGTCAGGGAAATGATATAAGGGACATAGTACAGTGTCCTCCCGACTTTCCGGGAAAAGGTATTTTCCCACAATTGTAAAGCGACAAAAAGGGAGAGGAGATTGACGATCAGCACATAAAAGAACGTGTAGCGCATCGTAAAAAGAAAACTCTTCCAGAAAAGCCTGTCGCGAAAAATCTTCGCAAAATTCTCCAATCCGACAAAGGTCGCAGACTTGGACACGCCGTTCCACTCAAACAGGGAATAGACCATATTGAGTATAAAGGGGATATCCGTAGCCAAAAGCACGAAAAACAATGCCGGGAGAACAAAAATGCCAAAATGGAGAAGCTGCTTCCTTTCACGATGCACTCCCATGTTCTCTCCTCTCTCTTCTAAAATACTTCTCTGTCTTTTCTACTTCAAGTTCTTAAAACTACTTCAAGTTCTTAAAATAGTCCTCAAAGCCCTGTGTTACGTCCTCTTTGGAATACTCTCCAAGGAGATACCCCTGAATCAGCGGTCCGACCGTATCGGAATAAGTTGTATCACAAATGGTATGAATCCAACCGTTTGTCTTTCCCGCCTTAATGTACTTCTGTGCATCCTGCGGCAAATCTCCGGTCGGCTGCAATTCTGTCGTGTTATTTGCCGGAACCGCATCAACGCCTTCCGTCATCCACTTTGCGCCGTCTTCACTGCAAAGCACATACTCGCAATATTCTTTTGCCAAATCCAGATTCGGAGAATCCTTATAAACCTGGAATACCCAGCCTACGGAAGATAAGATGGTGTTGTCCTCAGCGGAACTTCCTACCGGAACCGGCATGAAAGCGAGTTTCGTATCGGGTCCCATCTTCGTGAAGTTGGCTTGTGCCCAGTCTCCCATGTGCAGCATTGCCGCCTCTCCTGTTGCCACGGCATTCTCGGCAGGCTCCCATCCTGTTTCTACAGCCTTATCTCCATCATATTCTTTGACCAGATCCAGGAACTTAAAGAAATTGTCCCAGTGCGGGAGATCTTTGAAGGTTGTTTTGCCGCTCTTTAACGCTTCCACCGTGCCTTCCGCATCCAGACTCTTATCCATGATAAAGTGTGTAGCAAGTTGTCCGAGAACCCATTTTTCTTTTCCGGGTAAGGAAATCGGCTGTACACCGTTACTTTTTAATGTTTTGCAAATCTCTCCCAACTCTTCTACGGAATTGGGAAGTTCTTTGATTCCCGCCTTATCGAAGACATCCTTGTTGTAGATGAGCGCCATCGTCTCATAGGTCCACGGCAGGCCGTAAATTGCCCCCTCCTCGGTCTTTGTGAGATTCAGGGCGTCTTCGTTAAACTTGGACAGGAGATCTTTATCCTTCGACCAGTCATACGAATACTCATAGTAGAGCTTTGCTCCCGCTCCCGGCTCATTCAGGAACACATCCGGAATATCTCCCGAATTCACCCTGGACTGGAGAATCGTATTCCCGTCATTTGCCGCGTGCTGAATCTCTACCTTCACACCGGGATGCTGTTCTTCAAACTTCTTAATGAGTGCATCGTACGACTCGATCCCGTACGCCATGGAATCAAAGACTTTCAGCGTAACTTCTTTGCCTTCCTTCTTCTCTTCCGCCTTCTTTGTTTCCGCGGAAGAACCGTTTCCCGTTGTCCCCTCCGTCGCCGCCTTTTGTCCGCAAGAGCAGAGAAGAGATGCGGAAAGACCGGTTGCCACCAGTACTGCCATCATTTTTTTCATACACAGTCTCCTTCAAAAATGGTTTTTATATTCCATAAGAGCTTTGGTAGTCGTTCCGTTCCAAAGGCTCTTTATGTTCCTGCTCTTACCTGGTCTGTTTCAGCAGGCTCTCTGCCAGTCGCACCGACTGAATCGCGTCACTTAGTGATACCGGCTTCTCCTTTTCTTTTCCGAGCAGGTAGCCGATAAACTTCCGGTCTTCCGTGAGATATGCGCCGAGGCTCTTGATATTGATTTCACTTTCTACCTTCTGCATCTCCTTTTCTCTGCCTTCCGGCTCCACTTTCTCCGCCTTTCCTCCTGCACAGACCAAAACGTGCTCTTTATCCGACAGAGAGTGATAGAGAAGCGTCGCTTTCTCAAAGTCCGCACGATAGCTGACATGGAAAGGAAACGCCTCATCATGGTACCAGCTCGCTTCCGAAAGTACGGAAAGCGCACCGTACTTCGCCTTCGTTACGATATGATTGACCATTCCGCTGTCAAAGCGCGCGCAGTGTAAAACCTCCGCTTTCTCCGGTTCGCCCAGTAAAAAACGCATAAAATCCAGGTCATGAATATGCAAATCCAAAATCACGCTGCCGGATTTCTTTTCCTCATGAAACCAATCTTCATATCCCCAGTTCACGTCGCCGGACAATCTCTCAAAGGATAAATCCAAGAGTTTTCCGTATTTTCCGGAAGAAACACAGTTCTTCAGAAATAGGAATTCGGGCATGTGCCGTACAACCTGTCCCACACAGACGGGATGCGGATAGTCCTTCTCCCTCTTTAAAAGTTCTTCACACTCCTCTTCCGTTAAGCAGACGGGTTTCTCACAGAAAATGGAGAGTTGTTTCTCCATCGCTTTTTTCAGAAGAGGAAAATGGGCATAGCTCGGCGCAACGATAAAGACCGTATCCAGTTTTTCCGCGTCCAGGAGTTCCAGTCCGTCCTCATAGACTCGCGCACCCGGAAAGACGCTCTTCGCCATCTCCTGTCTTTCCTTCCGCTTATCCGCAATCGCAACTACGGAAATATCCTCCGTAGAAGAAATCTCCTTCAAACTGAGCAAATGGGTATATCCCATGCCGCCTACCCCGATAAAACCGATTTTCATGGACGCCTCCCTGTTTTTTGGTACAAAAATAAAACGGTAATGCCATACGCATTCCTCCGTTTTTCTTATGGATTTTGCCGTGTTCTCCGCTGTCCTATGTACAAATATGGAACCGCTTTATTGAGCATATTGTAAACTGTATTTACAAATAAATCCATATAATAAATTTTATATGTTTTCTCCTTTGCTTTTATTTTTTTTATTGTTCTGCGATTTGTTCAATATAATGAATTTTTAGCTTTAAGTTTGTTTATATTGAGCATTTGTTTTTTCCCTTTTCAGTGATAGTCTTTCCTCAACTGATGTGTGTGAGATGAGTACGATGATTCTGTATCTATTCCAGTTTACTAACTCACTGATTTATTTTATGAAGAAAGGGGATTCAAAATGCTAAAAAAATCAAAGCTATTCGTGGTAACAGCAATTTCCACACTATCCATGTCTTTTACATCACTGGCATGGACAATACCGACATTTCTACAAACGCCCCAACCGGCTCCCATGCGCAATTCTTCAAGCGGCTATACTCCTACAAATCCCGACGGCACGCCAAGCGATCGCTGGAAAAAAAGAGACAAGGATATTCCTCTACCCCATGATAATCCGACTAAAACAGATAAAAATGATGCAAACAAATATTCTTGCGAATGCTCTAAAATAAGAATCTATGTGGACTCCCTTATTCTCTATGGAAATACATATGAAGTAAAATATTCTGCGTTCCACGATAGTCCTTCCGCCCTGTCTTTTATGGATGATTCCATTGTTACAGTGCACAGTATGTATGCATATTCGATTGTTCCTTTACCGATTGGGTATCGGGCTACATCCGTAAGCATAAATGAAAACAGTAAAACCATCACAGCAAAGGTTGTTAGAAAAAAAGTCACGAAAGAAGAGGAAGCGAAAGTCGGGCAAATACCAAACTATGGTCGTGGCGTCTATTGGGATTATTCAGAGACTCCCTGGGGATTGTCAAAAACTCCTGGGAAAAAGATTTCATTTCCTCCGGATCAGTTTTGGGTTTCTACTAATACAGATAAGCCTGTAAAAAAATAAACCAAACTTTACAGCAGAATGTAAGGCTTCAAGCATAATCATAAGAAGATTATGCCTGAAGCCTTAAACTGCTCCACCTCTGCGACAAAAGAAGTCGTCCCCAGGATGACGATGGGAAGCGCGAAACGCTTTGCCTCGGAAAATGCCTCCGAAAAAGACGCTTTCCACTCTGCCTTTATCCCCTTTTCCGCTGCACAGCGCAGTTGCTCTTTTCCGAAATGATAGTGCGGATTACGGGACCGGCTGAGGAAGATTCTTTCCGAAATGTCTTTCATTTCTTCCAGTACACCGAGATAGTCTTTGTCCGCGGGGATTGCAATGATGCTCAGCACGCTTCGAATATGAAGTTCCTCCAGGACTTCCTTCACCTCTTTACAACTTACACGATGGATACAAGAGTCCAGCAGCACGAAGGGTTCTTTGGAAAGAAGTTCCAGCCTTCCAGGCCATCTTATCCTTGCCAGTCTTTTTCGTACTTCCGCCTCTTCCCAATCTTTCTGCAAATCGGCAAAGATACGCTTCGCCGTCGCAAATGCCAGAGCGCAGTTTCTCGCCTGATGGGCACCGAAAAGCGGAAGCGTAATCTTCCGATACCGTTCTCCGAAAATGCAAAGGTCAAACTCTAAACCGCCCTTCGTATAACGAAGATTTTCTTCCCAAAAATCTTTCCCGTAAAAGTAGAGCGGCACAGCAAGGCGCTTCGCCCTCTCTTGGATTACAGTAAGCGCCTCTTTCGTCTGCTTCCCGACAAAAACCGCCTTCTCTCTTCCTGTAATCACATGCGCCTTGTCTTCCGCAATTTCTGAAATGCGCTCTCCGAGTTCCCTCCTATGTTCAAGAAATACACTGTTTATGATGGCATAGTCATGCAATACATTATTCACGTCATCAAACTTTGCTCCTTTTCCGCATTCCAAAATATTCCATTCTGTATGCTGCTCTTGAAAATAGCTTAAAGCAAAGTCCGCCTGAATCCCCATCGGGCTGATACAGCTTTCTTTCGGGATCGTCTCTTCGATTTTCTCTATCTCAGGACGGATCTCTTCCATCAGCATAGAAAAAAGGGGAGAAGAAACCTTTTCCCCATTGACTTGAAATCGCTCACAAAAATCCAAAAGATGCGGACTGGTCATCAGTCCTACCCGGTATCTTGTCTCGAGAATCTCTGAAAGCATCTTTGCGACAGAACCCTTCCCTTTACTGCCGGTCACCACTACCGTAGGGGTACCCGACTTCCTTTCCAAGAGTTCTTTCGTATATTCCGGATGCCGCCGCACCGCATCTTTCTCCGTATAAGAATGGTATTTTGCTGCACGAAGGTAGGAACGATAGACAAACTCTTCCGCTTCTTCTCTATTCATCCGACTGCCCCGAATCACATCTCTTCCGCCGGTTTGTAGGTCTCTACGATGTCTTTCACCATCTCCCGAATCTCGCCTTCCTTGTTCTTATAGGCGACTTCCATCAGACCGTCCACCTTTTCCAGAAAACTGTCTACATCAAAGCAAAGCGGTTTCCCGATATGGATACGACTGTTTTCCGTGTCCTCCAGTCCTTCTTCCGCCATCAGTTTCTCTTCATACAGTTTCTCTCCCGGTCTAAGTCCGCTATATTCAATCCGAATATCCACATCCGGCTTAAAACCGGAAAGACGAATCAGGTTTCGTGCCAGGGTATCAATCTTCACGGGAGAGCCCATGTCCAAAACAAAGATTTCTCCTCCCTTGGCGAATGTCCCCGCCTCGAGAACAAGGCTCACCGCTTCCGGAATTGTCATAAAATACCGAATAATATCCGGGTGGGTTACCGTAACCGGCCCGCCTTTCTCAATCTGCCTTTTGAAAATGGGGATGACGGAGCCGTTGGAACCCAAGACATTTCCGAAACGCACTGCCACAAACTCTGTGTGAATATCCCGAAAAACCGTTCCGTTTCCCGTCTTGTCCGCGTTCTCCATCCCTTTATGCGTGTAGAGTTGCGGAATCTCTTCCGCCTTCCCCGCCTTGATCTTCTTATCAAAGGCCTGAATAATCATTTCACAAATTCGCTTGCTCGCGCCCATGATATTTGCCGGATTCACCGCCTTATCCGTTGAAATGAGTACAAAGCGCTTACATCCGTGCGTAAGTGCCGCGTAGGCTGTCTTATACGTTCCGAGCGCATTGTTTTTAATGCTCTCACAGGGACTCTCTTCCATAAGCGGTACGTGTTTGTGCGCCGCGGCATGGTACACAATCTCCGGATGATAGGTTTCAAAAACCTGGTAGATTCGCCTGGAATCGCGGACGGAGCCAATCAGAACAATCAGTTTCAGGTCGGGATACTTCTCCTTCAGTTCCAACTGAATGCTATAGGCATTGTTTTCATAAATATCAAAGATAATAAGTTCTTTCGGACTATGCGCCGCAATCTGTCGGCAAAGCTCGGAACCGATACTTCCACCGCCTCCGGTCACCAGCACGGTCTTTCCATTAATAAACTGAAAGACTTCCTGTAGATCCACCCGTATCGGATCCCGTCCGAGAAGGTCTTCCACGGAAACATTCCGCATGGCTGATGCCGTGACTTGCCCCAGAACAAGCTGATACATCCCGGGCAAGTTCTTCAACTCGCAGCTTGTCTCATTACAGATATTTAAGATATCCCTTCGCTGCTGGGCGGTCGCAGAGGGAATGGCAAGGAAGATTTTATCGATACTGTACTTTTCCACCATCTCCAGAATATTTTCCCGTCCGCCCACTACGGGGATATTGTCTATGGTTCTCCCCCACTTATTCTGGTTATCATCGATGATGCAAACCACTTCTCCATCGACCTCTCCGGCTCGCTGGATATCCCGAATCAACATCTGCCCGGCAGACCCTGCACCGATGACCATAATGCGCGAATTGACCTGCTTCACCCGTATTTTCCGAATCAAAAGAATAAAACGGTAGGAAAAACGAATCCCGAGAACAGCAACATACTGTAAGAGCGCCCCGATAAAATAATAGGAAATCGGCATACGGATATAGAGAAGCGTAATCCCGACGGTATGAAAGAGCGCGCTGATAATGGTCGCCACGCTGACACGCAGTAACTCTGAATAGCTGGCAAAGCGCCATATACTCTTATACAGCTTCAGATACCAGAAAACCGCAAGAGAAAACAGAATATAGAGAGGCAGGAAGTGTTTCCACGCCTCCAGATAAGGGTAATCAATCGTGGTGTAGCGTAAATCAAAGCGTAGCCAAAGAGCGATAAAATAAGAAAAAGCCAGGGACAGTGCGTCGTACACCATAAGAAGCCCTGCAATAATATGCCAGTGCTCGAGTTGGAAGCCTTCTCTTTTCTTTTCTTCTTTTCTCTCCACAGATTCCTTCTCCCCTACGCGTCCGATGATTTCTTATCCCTGAAATGGAAAACTGTCTCCGGGGTTGACCGTAACATCTTCTACCGTTTCCTCTCCTCGGGTAATAGTATAGTGTACGCCATACTTCTTGAAGAAGCTGCCGAATTCCGTATCCGTGGAACGCGTATACCGGAAGTCTTGAATAGCCGCTTCATTGGCAATATTTTCCATGAGGTTCTTCAAAAACAGATTCAGTGCCTCCGTGCTGACATTATCCATAATCTCCGCCGTCACGGTGACCATCTTTGTGCTGTTGTCCCCTGAAATGTTCAAGCTCTTTACAAAAGGATAGTCCTTCGGGTCCATATTTTCCACAACATCGTTATGAATCTGGTCAAAATCCATATTAATCTCTACATTTGCCGCCGCAGTCGTCATAACCGGCGTCTCATTCTTCCCGTACTTCGGCTTACAAGCGGACAAGCCGAAAGCGCTGAATAACAATAACGCGGTAATACCTACTTTTCTTAAAACAGGCTTCTTCCCTTTCTTCATCTTAAACACCTTCCCTTTATCGATATCTTCTCTACTAAACTCCATAAACCTTTCTGTTCCTGAGACGCTACGAAAGAGCGAATGCCTCTATTATATACGGGGAATCCGGAAGGCTCAAGCCGGAAGAAAAAAAGAGCCGTGCTTTGCACGACTCTTTCTTCATCCCGGGGCTTCCCGGCATAAAAACCTTAATCCTTAAAATTACTTTCTCGGATTCTTAATCTCTGCCTGTGCAGCTGCAAGACGAGCAACCGGCACACGGAACGGTGAGCAGGACACATAGTCCAAACCGATATTATGGCAGAACTCAACGGAAGAAGGATCTCCACCGTGCTCTCCGCAGATACCTACATGTAAGTGAGAGTTGACCGGTCTTCCAAGGTCAATCGCCATCTTCATGAGCTTACCTACACCAACCTGATCGAGCTTAGCGAACGGATCGGACTCGAAGATCTTCTTGTCGTAGTACGCATTCAGGAACTTTCCGGCATCATCTCTGGAGAAACCGAAGGTCATCTGCGTTAAGTCATTTGTACCGAAGCAGAAGAAATCAGCATGCTTTGCAATCTCATCCGCAGTGAGGCAGGCTCTCGGAATCTCTACCATAGTACCTACCTGGTAAGAAAGATTTACGCCGGCCTTCTTGATCTCCTCGTCAGCCGTCTCTACTACAACTTTCTTCACATAGTCAAATTCCTTTACTTCAGCAGTAAGCGGAATCATGATTTCCGGTGCGACCTTCCAATCCGGATGCTTCTTCTGTACATTGATGGCTGCACGAATAACGGCTTTCGTCTGCATAACGGCAATTTCCGGATAGGTTACGGCAAGACGCAGTCCTCTGTGTCCCATCATCGGGTTGAACTCGTGGAGGGAGGCAATGATGTCCTTAATCTCCTGCACGCTCTTGTTCTTTGCCTTTGCAAGCTTCTCAATCTCTTCTTCCTCTTGCGGTACGAACTCATGAAGAGGCGGATCCAGGAAA
This sequence comes from Lachnospiraceae bacterium, assembly GCA_015258095.1. GTDB lineage: Bacteria > Bacillota > Clostridia > Lachnospirales > Lachnospiraceae > Oribacterium. The sequence goes on along the minus strand of JABZIV010000001.1, from coordinate 77,543 downwards.
CGGATGGTTACGGGGTTCCCTTCCAGTGCCTCATAAAGAGCTTCGAAGTCTCCCTGCTGATACGGAAGAATCTTCTCCAGCGCTTCTTCTCTCTCTTCCTTCGTATCGGATACGATCATCTCACGGAAAGCGAAGATTCTCTCCGGATCAAAGAACATGTGCTCTGTACGGCAAAGTCCGATACCCTCGGCACCGAGTTCTCTTGCCTTCTTTGCATCATGCGGTGTATCGGCATTGGTACGAACAGCAAGCTTTCTGTACTTGTCAGCCCAGCCCATAATCCGTCCGAACTCACCGGCAATGGTTGCATCTACTGTCGGAATGATGCCCTCATAGACATTTCCGGTAGTTCCGTCGATGGAAATGTAGTCTCCCTCATGGAAGGTCTTTCCGCCGAGGGTGAACTTCTTGTTCGCCTCATCCATGACAATATCGCCAAGACCGGCTACACAGCAGGTTCCCATACCACGTGCCACTACGGCAGCGTGAGAAGTCATACCGCCACGAACAGTCAGGATACCCTGTGCACTCTTCATACCCGTGATATCTTCCGGAGAAGTCTCAAGACGTACCAGAACGACCTTCTCTCCTCTATCATGCCAAGCTACGGCATCGTCTGCGGAGAAAACCGCTTTACCGCAGGCAGCTCCCGGTGATGCGCCAAGTCCTTTTCCAAGCGGAGTAGCGGCTTTCAGAGCCTTCTGGTCAAACTGCGGGTGAAGAAGGGTATCCAGGTTTCTCGGATCAATCATCGCTACCGCTTCCTCTTCCGTACGCATTCCTTCATCCACCAGATCACAGGCAATCTTCAAAGCCGCCTGTGCGGTTCTCTTTCCGTTTCTGGTCTGGAGCATATAGAGTTTTCCATGTTCTACGGTGAACTCCATATCCTGCATATCTCTATAATGCTTCTCCAGCGTCTCACAAACCTCAGTGAACTGCTTAAATGCCTCGGGGAACTTCTGTGCCATCTCATTGATATGCATCGGTGTACGAACACCGGCTACCACGTCTTCACCCTGCGCATTGGTTAAGAACTCTCCGAAAAGTCCCTTGTTTCCGGTTGCCGGATCTCTTGTGAAAGCAACACCGGTTCCGCAATCATCTCCCATGTTACCGAAAGCCATGGATTGTACGTTTACAGCGGTACCCCAGGAATACGGAATATCGTTGTCTCTACGATATACGTTCGCACGCGGGTTATCCCAGCTGCGGAATACTGCCTTAATAGCACCGACAAGCTGTTCCTTCGGATCGGTCGGGAAATCTTTTCCAATCTTCTCTTTATATTCTGCCTTAAACTGCTCGGCAAGCTCATGAAGGTCTTCTGCAGAAAGCTCAACGTCCTGCTTAACGCCCTTCTTCTCTTTCATCTTATCAATTAACTCTTCAAAGTACTTCTTTCCGACTTCCATTACGACATCGGAGTACATCTGGATAAATCTTCTGTAGCAGTCCCAAGCCCATCTGGGGTTCCCCGACTTCTCTGCGATAACCTTTACCACATCTTCATTCAAACCAAGGTTCAAAATCGTATCCATCATACCCGGCATGGATGCACGCGCTCCGGAACGAACGGACACAAGGAGAGGATTCTCGTGATCACCGAACTTCTTTCCGGTAATCTCTTCCATCTTCTTAATATGCTCTTCAATCTGTCCCATGATTTCGGCGTTGATCTCTCTTCCGTCCTCATAGTACTGCGTACAAGCTTCTGTCGTAATTGTAAAGCCCTGTGGAACCGGAAGACCGATATTGGTCATCTCCGCAAGGTTTGCTCCTTTTCCGCCAAGAAGCTCTCTCATGCTTGCATCCCCTTCCGTGAAGAGGTAAACCCACTTTCTTGCCATCGTAAACCCTCCTTATGTTTCTTTCTTACAAAGTGCTGTAAAGAAGATCCGTTACACTCCTGTACACTGTGTACATTACTGCGTTTTAAAAATTGTGTTTTTCCTACAGGTAGACGAAGAAACACTAAGCGAGATTATATACGACTGGGGATTTTAAGTAAAGGGAGAGAGCCGTGAAATCAACAAATTTTTAACGGACTAGACCTTGAAACGATAGCCCACTCCCCAGATTGTTTCGATATATTGCGGCTTCGTTGCATTCTCCTCTTCAATCTTCTCCCGGAGCTTCTTAATATGTACGGTCACCGTGGCAATATCCCCTATGGAATCCATTTTCCAGATTTCACGGAAAAGTTCTTCCTTCGTAAAAACATGGTTGGGATGTGCGGCAAGAAAAGCCAGAAGATCAAACTCTCTGGAAGTAAAGTTGACTTCTTTGCCGTCCACAAAAACACGCCTTGCCGTCGTATCAATCCGAAGACCGCGAATCTCAATCACCTTGTTTTCTTCCTTGCCGCTGTCTTTCAGTCTCTTATACCGTGCAAGATGCGCTTTCACTCTTGCTACGAGCTCACTTGCGGAAAACGGCTTCGTCATGTAATCATCCGCACCGAGCCCTAAGCCGCGAATCTTATCAATGTCATCCTTTCTGGCGGAAACCAGAAGAATCGGAATATCCTTCTTTGCTCTAAGCTCCTGTGTAACCGAGAAGCCATCTCTTCCGGGAAGCATCAGATCCAGAATCAGAAGGTCATACTCCGTAGAAAGCGCGCGCTGTAAACCCTTTTCTCCATCTTTTTCAATCTCCACGGAGAAGCCGGAAAGTTCAAGATAATCTTTCTCCAAATCGGCAATTGCCCCATCATCTTCCACAATCAATATCCTTTGTTTTTCGTCCATAACTTACTTCCTCTCCATAAAATGCTTTCGGAGCACAAAGTGAATGGCGGTTCCTTGTCCCACTTCACTTTCCGCCCATATCTTCCCTCCGCTGTCCTCTATAATCTTCTTCACGATAGAAAGACCGATTCCCGATCCTCCGTTCTCCGAACTGCGCGCGGTATCGGAACGGTAAAAGCGTTCAAAAATATAGGGTAAATCTTTCTTCTCGATTCCCCTTCCGTTGTCTCTGATCACTACTTCCACGAAATCCCCGGCATCCAGAAGACTGAAATGAATCTCCGGTTGCGCCTTATCCATATACTTTACGGAGTTCGAAATAATATTGCTCAGAACTTTTCTGAGTTGCACCGGGTCCGCAATGATTTCTACCGTGTCTTCCAGAAAAAAATCGGTGAGGAAACGGTATCCCAGCGCATCCAGATCTCCCCTGAGTTCCACGCTGTAATCCTGAAAATATTCCAGTGCGGGAAGAATCACAAAGTGATACGGAATTTTGTTGGTTTCAATCTTTGCGTAATAGTTCAGCTCATCAATCAGGCGATTCATCTCTATCGCCTTATGAAAAATCGTTTGCAAGTACTGCCGTTTTTTCTCTTCCGTGGAAGCCACGCCGTCCAGAATACCTTCCGCATACCCTCGAATCACCGTAATGGGCGTCTTTAAATCGTGCGCAATATTCGTGACCAGCTCCCGGTTTTCTTCTTCATCCCTGGTCTTTTCTTCCTGATTCTCCTTCAGCTTTTCCCGCATCTTCTCAAAAGCCTGTGTCAACTCCGCAAATTCATCACGGCTTTCCGCCTCCAGGTGAAAGTGCAAATCTCCGGACTCGATTCGTCTCGCCGCTTCTTTCAAGACATTGACCGGCTTCAGAAAACCGTTATAAATCCAGGCAATCAGGAAAATCCCCGCCAAAACCAGAATAATGACTGTCTGCTCTATACTGACAATTCTTCTTGTCGAGAGAAAAAACAAAAAGATAGGGAGAACCGTGCTGATGATGAAACTGACTGCGACTCTTCCCATCAACCCCAGCTTCTTCACCTGATCCCTCCTTTCCGTTCTCTCCTTTTCACTTCCTCTGTCTAGCCGAGCGTCTTCTCCGAAAAACGAAGCGCCGCATCAATTACGGCATCCATATCATAGTATTTATATTCTCCAAGACGCCCGCCAAAAAGGGTCTTTTCTTCTTTCTCCGCCAGTGCCCGGTACTTTGCATAAAGCGCCTGATTTTTCTCATCGTTTACGGGATAGTACGGTTCCTCTCCCCTTTTCCACTCTGCACTGTATTCTTTGGAGATGATCGTCGTAGGAAGATCCTTCCCGGCACGATCTTTTCCGAAAGTAAACCACTTGTGCTCGATAATCCGGGTGTACGGACTCTCTTCATCCGTATAATTTACCGCCGCATTTCCCTGAAAATTCGGGATAGGAAGCTCCTCCACTTCAAAGCGCACTTTTCGGTACTCCAGTTCACCAAGAGAATAGCCAAAGTATGCATCGATTGCGCCGGTGAAAACCACCTTTTTTGCCCGACTAAACCACTTTTCCTTATTTTCCAGAAAATCCTCTTCCAGCTCTACCGGAATGCCGGAGAGCATCTTCTCCACCATAGCGGTATAGCCTTCTACGGGAATGCCCTGATAAAGGGCATTGAAATAGTTGTTATCATAGGTGAAACGAACCGGAAGCCGGCGGATAATGGATGCCGGTAAATCTTTACAGTCCCTGCCCCATTGCTTCTTGGTATAGCCTTTAATCAGTTTTTCGTAGATTTCTCTTCCCACGAGAGAGATGGCCTGCTCTTCCAGGTTCTTCGGCTCGGTAATGCCGGCAGCTTTCCGCTCCGCCTCAATCTTCTCCTCCGCTTCCTCCGGACTCACCACTCCCCACATCGTGTTGAAGGTATACATATTGAAGGGGAGAGAATAGATCTTTCCTTTATAATTCGCAACAGGAGAATTCTTGAAACGATTGAAGGCGGAAAAGCGCTGTACATAGTTCCACACCCTCTCGCTATTCGTATGGAAGATATGTGCTCCATACCGATGCACCATAATACCGTTCTTCTCATAGGAGTATACATTGCCTCCTATATGGTTCCGTTTGTCGATGACAAGTACTTTCTTTCCCTGCTTACTCGCTTCCTGTGCGAACACAGCGCCGAAAAGGCCTGCTCCGACTACGAGATAATCCAAGTCTTCCATACTCTTCTCCTTTAGACTTCACTCTTCTTTAAACTTTTCCTTTTCTTTAGACTGTAGTCTTCTCTAGACTTTACTCTTTTCAATGGCAGTGAGTGTTCTGTCCAACAGCTTCTTTAAAACCTGCATTTCTTCCGAAGTGAGCGGAAGACAGGCACGCATCCCTTCCGGTACGGACTTGGCTTTCTCCTGCATTGCCTCGCCCAAATCCGTAATCTGTACGCAAAGTGCTCTCTCATCATCCTGATAGCGAGAGCGGGTAATCAGCCCTTTCTGCTCCAGGCGCTTCAAAAGCGGTGTCAGCGTTCCGGAATCCAGATATAAAACCTCTCCCAGGTCCTTTACCCGCACTTCTTTCTTTTCCCAAAGTACCATCATGGTAATGTACTGCGTATACGTCAACCCTAACGGATCCAAAAACGGTTTATATCTTCTCGTCACTTCCTTCGCACAAGCATAAAGAGGAAAGCAGAGTTGATTCTCCAGTCTCAGTTCCTTGTATTCCTTCTGCATGACTCTTTCCCTTTCTCTTGGCTCTTTTATAAGTTATGAGAATTCATGTAATTCACGGCGGCAAGTGCGGCAACCGCCCCGTCCGACGCTGCCGTGGCGAGCTGTCGAACCGCCTTTGTGCGGCAATCTCCGGCAGTGAATACGCCTTCCGTTTCTGTCAGACCGTCTTCTCCCGCCTCAATATAGCCTTTCCCGTCAAGCTTCACGATGTCCTGAAAAGCGGCATTGTCCGGCGCCTGTCCGATAGCAACAAAAAGACCATCGAGTTTGATTTCTCTCTCCACACCGTCTTTGTTCACTACTACGATACCGGTCAGTCCCGTATCATCGCTTTCCAGAGCCTTTATGGTAGAATTTAAGACCAACTCCACATTCGGCTTGGACGTTAAGCGATCAACTTCCGCTTTATCCGCTCTAAATGCATCCCTTCTGTGCACCACATAGACTTTCTCCACGTATGCGGAAAGAAAAGTGGCATCTTCTACCGCCGTGTTTCCTCCGCCATTTACCGCAACAACCTTGCCTCTGTAAAACATTCCGTCACAGGTTGCGCAATAGGAAACCCCTTTTCCGACCAATTCCTTTTCTTTATCCAGTCCGAGACTCCGATTCTTCGCCCCGGTTGCCAGAATAACCGTCTTGCCTTCGTACTCCTGTGCCTTGGTGACAACTTTTTTATATGCTCCATTCTTCTCTATGGAAAGAACCTTTTCTATGCGAACATCCGCTCCGAGATCCTTTGCCTGCTTATAGAGGTTCGTTGCAAACTCAAATCCGGAAATCTTCTGAATCCCCGGATAATTTTCAATCTCCGGCGTGTTGATAATCTGACCGCCATACGTCGTCTCTTCTAAAACCAGCACGGACTTTCCTGCACGAAGACCGTAAATTGCGGCGGAAAGTCCTGCCGTGCCTGCCCCTACTATAATAATATCAAACATAATTCTCCTTTTAAAAGAAGGTGCCGCACAAGTCGAGCGACACCTATCTCTTTCTCTTAGCAATACTGCTGAATACGATCCTTACTTCAACAAATCCAGAACCTGTTCCTTCGGGATAAATCCTGTGTTCTGCTTGTAAATCTTACCCTCTTTAAAAACAATCAGGGTCGGAATAGCGCGAACCCCGTAACGTGCCATGAGCTCCTGCTCTTCATCGGCATTCACTGCATACACCTTAAAATCTTTTGCTTCTTCCGCAATCTCTCCTACGATGGGAGAAAGCATCTGGCAAGGTCCACACCAGCTTGCCCAGAAATCAACCAAAACCGGCTCTTTCGCCTGTAAAACCTTCTCATCAAAATCTTTCGCTGTAATACTTGGTGCTGACATATCGTTTCCCTCCTATACTTTAACTCCAACTATTTTCTTACTCCAATTTATTTTTGGCAAGTTAATTGTACACAATCAAATAGTTCTTGTCAATCCTTTTCCTATTTTATTCCCACTCGTCTTCCCCTTGCAGTACTTCCCGTATCATGCTGTAGGAAAAACCCTTCCGCATCAAAGAAGCAAAGAGTCGCTCTCTGTCTTTCCTATCCGTTAAATCGAGTGTCCTGCTCTTCTTCTCTACCCACACGCGAAGTGCTTCCCGCTCCGGATCCTCCTCTTCCTCTCGTCCGCTTTCACGGAAATCCTCTACCGCACGCGCCAAGGCTTCCGCCTCGACTCCTCTCAAAAAAAGCTTCACTTTCATATCCCGTAAAGAGCGCTTCCCCGCATTCTCCTGAAGATAGGTCACGGCATAACGATAGTCATCCAGGTAGCCGTATTCTTTCAGAAAAGAAAGGGTCTTCTCTATGATTTCTTCCGTATAATGCGCGGACTTCGCGAGCTTCTCTCTAAGGCGCCGTTCCGTCTTCGCCTGCCCTGTGAGAAGGTACAGACTTCTTTCTTTACAGCGCTGAAGAAGCTTCTCCTCCGCGGTAAGAGAATCACTGTCCAAGGGGTTTCTTACCGCGTTTTCTCCTTTCCACTCTTTCATCTTTTATGCTTCCTGTCCCGCAGTATCCGTAGCCCGCTCCTCCGGGTTCTCTTCCTGTGCCTCCAGTACCGCAGTGAGATACGGATCCTCTTTCAGGCCGTAGAGTTTCCTGAGTTCGATTTCCAGCTCCGCCATGAGTTTCGGGTGCTTGCGCAAAAACTCCTTCGCATTCTCTCTGCCCTGTCCAATCTTGTTTCCCTGATAAGCAAACCAGGCTCCGCTCTTATCAATCAGCTTCTGCTCTACACCAAGGTCCAGAATCTCACCCTCTTTCGAAATCCCCGTACCGAAGCTGATATCAAACTCCACCTGCTTAAAAGGCGGCGCAATCTTGTTCTTTGCAATCTTCACCTTCGCACGGTTTCCGCTGAACTCTCCTTCTCCGGCTTTGATGGTCTCTCCCTTTCGGATATCGATACGTACAGATGAGTAGAACTTCAGCGCTCTACCGCCGGTCGTCGTCTCGGGATTTCCGAACATCACGCCAACCTTCTCACGAAGCTGATTGATAAAAATAAGTATACAATTCGACTTCGCAATAATGGCGGTCAGCTTACGCAGCGCCATGGACATGAGTCTTGCCTGTAAGCCGACATGACTGTCGCCCATCTCTCCGTCAATCTCCGCCTTCGGCACCAACGCGGCAACCGAATCCACAACGAGAATATCCATCGCCCCCGAGCGCACCATCGTCTCCGCAATATCCAAGGCCTGCTCACCGGAATCCGGCTGAGAAACATAGAGATTGTCAATATCCACGCCGATTGCCTCCGCATAGCGGGGATCGAGTGCGTGCTCCGCATCAATAAAAGCGGCAATTCCTCCTCTCTTCTGTACCTCCGCAACGGCATGAAGCGCCAGAGTCGTCTTACCTGAGGACTCCGGTCCGTAAATCTCGATAATTCTTCCTCTCGGGAAGCCTCCCGCTCCCAGTGCAATGTCCACAGAAAGGGAACCGGTAGGAACCACCTCAATATCCTTGTTCACACCGGCGTCCCCCAGCTTCATGATGGAACCCTTTCCGCAATCCTTCTCTATCTTTGTCAAAGCGGCGTCCAACGCTTTCAACTTCTCTTCGTGATTCACAAGCGCTACTACCGGAGCCTTACTCACTTTATTTGCCATACTTTCTCCCTTTCTGCATGATCCCTTCTTCTCCCGAAAACGGTTCTGGGATTTCGTTTTTCGTATTATATCACAGAACAAACATTCTTCCTATACTCCACATTCGGATATGCTTTCCCCTTGTTTTTTTCTTATTTTCTCTTGTTTTATCCTGTTTTCTCTTGTTTTCTCTTGTTTTTTCTCACTGCCCCGTCTTTTTTCTTTACGAGCACGAAATTCCATTTTCAAATGGACAATCCCTTAAACAGATGATAAAATGTGCGCGTCTTAAATAAATTTTATCATTTTCTATTTTCCGATGAAGATAAAGATGTTTTGCAATAACCCAGATGGATTCGGTTTTTTACTTATTTTCCCGTTTTAAGGAGTTTAAAATCTTGATTTGGATTGTTACAAAACTTTTTTTATTTATGAAAGGTCCCTGTACACCCACTTTCAAAAAGGAGAAAAAATGAGTCAAGAAAAATCTTCCACGGTCTCAATGGAAAACATCTACCGCCTGAACGGGCGCGTTCCCATTGCAAAGGCCATTCCCTTCGGTTTGCAGCATGTCCTTGCCATGTTCGTGGCAAACTTAAGCCCGATGACCATCATCGCCACAGCCGCCCAGCCCGCACTTTCCCAGCAGGAAGTCGCCATGCTGATTCAGAACGCCATGTTCGCAGCCGGTATCGCCACCATGATTCAGCTCTATCCCCTGTGGAAAATCGGATCAAAACTTCCTATTGTAATGGGCGTCAGCTTCACCTTTGTCACCATTCTTTCCACCATCGGTGCCAATTACGGTTATCCGGCGGTCATCGGTGCCGTTCTTGTCGGCGGTTGCTTTGAAGGTGTTCTCGGTCTTCTTGCCAAATATTGGAAGAAAATCGTCTCTCCCATCGTCGCGGCTACGGTCGTGACCTCGATCGGGTTTTCTCTCTTCACGGTCGGTGCCCGTTCTTTCGGCGGCGGCTATGCGGAGGATTTCGGTTCTGCCGAGAATCTCGCCATCGCCTCCCTCACCCTCATCGTCTGCATCCTCTGGAGCATTTTCGTGAAAGGCTACATGAAACAGTTATCCGTGCTGGCAGGTCTTGTCGTAGGCTATATTTGTGCCATCATCGTAGGAAAAGTAGATTACACTCTGATTTTCTCTAAGGGACTGATCTCCCTTCCCCACATTCTTCCCGTGATGCCGAAGTTCAACATCGGTGCGATTCTTTCCACCTGCATCATTTTCCTCGTATCCGCGACGGAAACCATCGGAGATACGACGGCGATGGTGGTCACGGGTCTCAACCGGGAAATTACGGAAAAAGAGATTTCCGGTTCTCTTGCCTGTGACGGCTTTGCTTCCTCCATCTCCGCACTTTTCGGTTGCTGCCCGGTAACTTCCTTCTCGCAGAACGTCGGTCTTATTGCGATGACGAAGGTGGTGAACCGCTTCACGATTGCGACCGGTGCGATGATGATGCTTCTCGCCGGCCTCCTACCGCCCGTCGGACAGTTCTTCGCTTCTCTTCCCCAGTGTGTTCTCGGCGGATGCACCACCATGATGTTCGGTACCATTGTCGTTTCCGGTATGCAAATGATTGCCTCCTGCGGGTTCTCCCAGAGGAATATCGTGATTGCCTCTCTCTCCCTCGCCATCGGCATCGGTTTTACCTACCCGACGGAAGTGGACATCTGGAAGATATTCCCGGAAATGGTACGCAATGTATTTGGTGCAAATGTTGTCGCAGTAGTATTTGTCGTTGCCATCATTCTGAACCTGATTCTTCCCAAGAATATGGACATCCAGAAACTCTCCGTAGAATAGAAGAACTTGAAAAAAGATTTATAGATAAACTGCTAAAATTTTGACAAAACTAGATACTTTTCTGAAATAAAGTGCTAAAATGACTTTGTCAACACAATTTACATTATTATCCTTACAGGAGGAGGAGTGTCGCAAATGAACACAGTACAATCAAAAGCGAACCCCAAGGCAGCATTCTGGTTTTGTAACTTTGCTTTTACCTTGGAGCGTTTCAGCTACTACTCAGCGAAATGGCTGCTTGTAGGATTTGTCATTCTTGCAGCAAACAAGGGGGGTATCGGCGCACCGAAAGAGGCCAGCGCCATGTTTCAGTCTTATTTCGTAGCTTTCACCTACCTCGCACCGCTTATCGGTTCTTATTTTTCAGACCGTCTTTTCGGTGCAAAGTATCTGGTTCCGATCGGTATGGCTCTGATGTCTCTCGGCTACTTTATCGGTGCTGGTGCACACAGCCTGGCAGGTGTTGCACTGATGATCGGTCTGGTATCCGTAGGTACAGGACTCTTTAAGCCGCAGACGAACTCTCTTACCGGTCTTCTTTTCACCGATAAAACAGAGCTCGATAAGGCATTCTCCACACAGTACTCCATGGTCAATGTCGGTTCTTTCATCGGAACTACCGTCATCGGTCTTCTGGCAGGCGCACAGGGCTACAGAATCTGCTTCGTACTTTGCGGTATTGTAATGCTGATTAATGCAATCATGTTTGTATGTTCTTGGAAGGCTTTCGGAGAAGTTGGTTCCAGACCTTTCAAGGAGGGACAGCAGAAGGAAGCAACTGCTACTGTAGAGAAGAAGCCTCTTACCAAGCTGGAGAAGCAAAGAGTACTTGCTATCATTGCCGTATCTCTCTTCTCTGCTGTATTCTGGATTTTCTGGTACCTGGCTTACCTACCGGTTTACGATTACTGGGCAGAAGCAAATGCAGCCGGTGAGTTCCTTCGTATGAACTGGAAAATCGGTTCCTTCAGTGTTCCGACTTCCTTCTTCGATTCAGAAAACGGAATCCTCTGTATTCTTCTCGGACCGGTTCTCGGTATGCTTTGGGAGAAGGATGCAAGGAGACCGGGCGGCGGCTTAAGTATCTTTAAGCACACGGCACTCGGTATCGGTATCCTGGGTCTCGCCTTCGTTATCTTCGCCTTAGGCGATATCACAAGAGGCGGAAAGCCTGCAAGTCTTCTCTGGGTTATCTTCTTCGGTATTGCGTTATCCTTCGGTGAAATGACTTTCTCCCCGTTAGGAAACTCCTTCATCTCGAAGTTTGCTCCGGCAAGACTCCTGTCCGCTATGATGGCAGTATGGACTTTCGCAATCTTTATTGCAGGTCTGTCCTATGGCCCGATTTATAACTGGCTGATGAAGAATGTCGCTTTCTCCGGCTGGTGTATCGGTGTAGCCGTTCTTCTCATTGCTATCGCTGCTATTCTGTGGATTATGGATAAGAAGTTAAACAGCCTGGTTGTTGATGAGAAGTAATGCTTTCTTCCGCAGGGATGGGAAGAAGGATATATAACGAAAGACTTTGATGTATGGAAAGAGGGGATTGTGCAGAGTACAATCCCCTCTTTTTGTTATAGATTAATCCGAAAAACCTTATCCGCCAAGACGCATTCTACAAAACGCATCCAGAGATTTTCTTCCGAGAAGAAAGAGCAGGAAGAAGGATATGCCCATCAATACTGTAAAAAACAAGAGAACAAGTCCGCCATGCATTCCGCCCAGAATAAACTTCTTTGTGAACGAAAACTGAAAGAAAGCATCCCGAAACGGGCGATGAAAAACATAAATCGGAAGGGTATATTGTCCGCTACGGAGAAGCAGCTCTAAAACGCGGTGGAGAAGTGTAGCCGATTTTACCCTTTTTAGAGCAGTGGAAAAAAAGAAAACCAGTGTATAAAAGAAGTAGGAAATGCAAAGTGCGTAAGGGAAGAATCCGATCCGAATCAGGATGGGAAACGCCTTAAAAAACGGTGCAATGGCTTCCCTCTCTATCCTGTATCCCCACACACCGTAAAAAACCCTGGTGTAAGGATAAAGCTCCCGAAAAAAAAGAAATAAAGTGACCGCGAAAGCCCCGCCCAGAAGGCAGGGAAGAACGTGGATTTTCTGAAAAGAAAACGCCTTCTTCTTTGCGATCATCCCCATGTAGAAGAAGGGCGCAAAACTAATCAAGCGGTCAATGGATAATAAGTCCTTCCATTTTCTTCCAATCTCCAGAAAAGAAAGCGGAAAGGAGAGCAAAATCAAAATAGAAAGATATAAGATAGTCGCCCGGTCGGACACGCCTCTCTTTCCTTTAAAAAAGAGTTCCAGAGGAAGTATGCTGAGTTCCAGAAAAAGCAAAACCAGAATATACCAGGGCGTTGAGGACTCGTGCAAAAAATCGGGAAAAAGATGCTTGGAATGATAGAACAGCAAGTCCGCAATATGCATCAAGCATTTCATAAAGAGGTATAAAAGGAAATAAGAAAAAAGGGAACGGAACTGCGTTCCCCTTTTCTTCCATCTTCCAAAGAAAAAATAACCCGAAAGGAACAGAAAAGCCGGCATGTGAAAACTGTAAATCAGATAAAAACTGCGTCCGAAAAGGGAATGCGGACTCCCTTTTAGCGGTAGCAGAAAATGTCCGAGTACAACCAGATAGATCAGAAATCCTTTGTAATAATCCAGTTCCGGAATCCTTTTTTTTCCATTCTCCGGCTCTTTTTTGCTATCCCGCATTCTCTCCCTATTGTCCTGCATTCTTGTCCCGCTATCCTGCATTCTTCTCTCCTGACTGCCTGCTTTTAGGAGAATAGCGGCGCCAAAGCCTTCGCAAGTTTCTCTTTCTCTTGTCTTGCCTGCTCCTTATCCTTCCCGAGGGTAGTGTAATAGGCTTTGATTTTCGGTTCCGTTCCGGACGGACGCACAATCACGGTTTCCCCATTTTCCAAACGATAAAGGAGTACATTGGACTTAGGCAGTCCGGTATGCGCGCTATCCAGATAATCCACACATTCTACTATCCGATTTCCTGCAAATTCTTTCGGGCAGTCTTTCCGAAGTCCTTCCATAATGCCCTGCATCTTATCCATTCCGGACAGGCCCGGGAAGGAGAAGCTGTCTACAGCATTCAGGTAGTAACCGTATTGCGCATAAATTTCTTCCAGTCTTTCTTTAATCGAGGATCCATTCTTTCGGTAATAGGCCGCCATCTCACAAATCAGCATCGATGCCACTACGGCGTCCTTATCCCGTACGGCAGTTCCGGAGAGATAGCCGTAGCTCTCCTCAAATCCAAAAAGAAAGCGTTCCTTCTCGCCCTTCTCTTCCAGAAACTTGATTTGCTCTCCAATCCACTTGAACCCGGTCAGAGTATGACGCATCTCGACACCATAATGCTCCGCTATCTTATCCGCAAGCGGAGTGCTGACAATGGATTTCACGGCAATCGAATTCTTCGGAAGGGTTCCTTCCGCCTTTCTTCCGGACGCAATATAATCCAGAAGAAGGACGCCCATCTCATTTCCACTGACTAACTCATAGTTCCCGTCTTCTGTCCGCATGGCTATTCCGACACGGTCGGCATCCGGATCCGTTGCCAGAAGCAAGTCCGCGTTCTTCTCCTTCGCAAGAGCAAGCCCTTTCTCCATCGCCTCCAGAATCTCCGGATTCGGATACGGGCAGGTTGTGAAATAGCCATTCGGATACTCCTGTTCCGGTACAATCGTAACATCCGAAATGCCAAGTTCACGGAAAATGCGGGTTACGGGCTCCAAACCGGTTCCGTTCAGCGGGGTATAAACCAAAGACAGTCCCGCCTCTTTGCAAACACCGGGATGCACGCTCTGTGAAAGTACTGCCCGGTAAAATGCCTCTTTGCATTCTTCCTCTACAAATTGAACCAGTCCTTTCTCCACTGCCAAAGAGAACGGCATGGTCTTCGCTCCGGTCAGAACATCCGTCTCCTTGATTTTCTCATAAACCTTTCCTGCCGCTTCGTCCGTCATCTGACAGCCGTCACTGCCATACGCCTTATACCCGTTATAGACAGCCGGATTATGAGAAGCGGTCAGCATGATTCCGGCGCTGCAATGATAGTATCTCGTCGCGAAGGAAAGTGCCGGAACCGGCATAAGCGCATCATATAAGCGGACCGTAATTCCATTTGCCGCAAGAACACAAGCGACCTCTTTTGCAAAGGTCCACCCCTTCAACCGGGAGTCATAGCTGATGGCAACCAATTTCTCGAGTCCCTCTTCCAGAATATAGCGTGCGAGCCCCTCCGTCGCCTGCCGAACCACGAACAGATTCATGCGATTGGTTCCCACACCGAGCGTTCCGCGAATTCCCGCAGTACCGAATTCCAGTGCTCTGCCAAAATGCTCTTTGATTTCCTCCTCATTTCCGGAAATCAGCTCCAACTCTCTCCCTAAATCGAAGTCCAACAAGTCCGCTTTTTTCCACCGCTCGAATTCCTTTTTGTAGTCCAGCATACTTCCCTCCATTTTCTCTACTTGCTCTCTCTGCGCTCCGTCCTTAAACTCTTTTCATTCTACTACGGAAAAGAGTTCTCTGCACGAATTTCATCAGGATTCTATCTATCCCGCAGAACAGTGTTTCCTTTCCGCTGTCTCCCGTCTAGAAATCCGCCTCTTCTCCCATCCGCATTTCCTCTTTAAGATACTTGAGCAACTTCCCTTTTTCATTTTCTTCCGGAAATTCTAAAACACGCTCAAACAAAGCTTTGAGCAGAACGCCCAGCTCTTTTCCCGGCGCAATTCCCAGTGCTATCAGGTCTTTTCCGCACACCGCCATATTGGAAAGAGAAACGCAATCTCCCTTCTCCTTTATAGCGGAAAGCCAACGAAGTCGTTCTTCGATGCAAGACTGTTCCTGCTCCTCTTTCCCATTTTCTTTCCGCAAAAGAAGGGCAAGCTTTACTTCATAAAAGGCGAACGTCATATCGATTCCGCACTCCGCCACTCTTTTTCTGAGTCCATAAGGGCTCTCCACTTCCTCCTCGGAAAACAGGCGGGCGAAACGGCTTGCCTTATCCATCGTATCCCGATCGAGCTTCAACTCCCGTAAAATCTTCCGGGAAAGTGCGGGCACGCCCCGAAGAAACAAGCCGAAGCGGATCCACTTCTCTTTCGCCGCATCGGGGAGAAGGTCGGGAATCCCTCTTTTCTGAATTTCCGGAAAATCTTCCGTGATGAAAGGAGCCAAACCATAATGAAAGAAGAGGGCTACCTTCTCGGGATGCCCACTGGCAAGCAACTTCCAAAGTTCGACCGCAATTCTCTCTTTGGAAACATCCAGGAGCGTCTCCCGAAGCTTCTGAATCCCTCTGATTGCCTCCTCATCCAAAGTAAAATCCAGCTGGGCGGAAAAACGAATCCCCCGCATCATCCGAAGGGCATCTTCCCTAAAGCGGTCCTCCGCCTTCCCTACCGCACGGACGATGTGTGAGCCCATATCGCGCTGTCCGAAATAGGGATCAATGATTCCCCTATCCATGTGATACGCCATTGCATTCATCGTAAAATCCCGTCTTGCCAGGTCTTCCTCCAAAGAAGAAGTAAAAGAAACGGAGCTCGGATGGCGATGATCCGTATACTCTCCGTCAATACGAAAAGTCGTTACTTCAAAGCTGCGAATCCCGTTCTCTATCTCATCAGGAGGCACCAGAACGGTAAGCGTTCCATGTTGAATCCCGGTATCTACTGTCACGGGGAAAATGGCTTTCATCTGTTCCGGCAAGGCATTGGTCGTGATATCCCAGTCCTCCGGCGCCCGTCCGAGAAGCGCATCTCGAACACAGCCCCCCACAATATATGCTTCATACCCCGCATTTTCTAAAGAGCGAATGATAAACTCCGCTCCTCTTGGCATGCAAATCTTCACTCCGGTTAATCCTCACTCGGCAACATAACACCGACTTTCTTCTCCATGACCTTCAATTCCATTTCCCGGTAAGCGCCCCCGAACTCTCCATCCACGGTCCACTCCACCTCTTCTTTTGCTGAAAGAAAGAGATGACTCGTCTTAAAAAACTGTACCTGCGGATTGTCCTCCGGAATCACGCCGCCGATGATGGTTGCAAGGATTTCTCCAAAATCCGCGATATTCTTCGGCGCACGAATCAGCAGCACTTCAAACTTTCCATCCTGCAAATCCACGTTCCATTTCTCCTCCCGGGAGCTCCCCGGAAAGCCGCTAAAGCCTGCCACCGAGCGGGAATTGGATATGGCGCCGAAGATATATTCTCCTTCTTCCGAAAACTCTGCGCTTCGAACCTGTAAGCGGTAGCTCTTGGACAGATTCTCCGGCATGGTGCGAATTGACTCCAGAAGATACGCCATGTACCCCAGATTATTCTTCAACTTCTGCTCTGTCCCGTAGCTCACTTTGGTGAAGGCGCCAAACGCCGCAATATAGTTAAAATACTTCTCATTCAGCTGCCCGATATCACAGTAAAACGGCTTCCCTTTTACCATCCCGTCGATATTTTCCTTCCAATCCTTCGGAATGCCCAGAGAAGCGGCAAAATCGTTTGTAGAGCCTGTCGGTATATAGCCGATGGGAACTTGTAATCCTTCTTCCAGAACGCTGCTTACAAGATAATGGAGTGTTCCGTCCCCTCCGACACAAACAATCAGATCAAACGCCTCTTTATACTTATGCACGATGCTATCCGTGCTCAGCTTTCTCGACCTCGGAAGAATCGGAAAGACGGTCACTACACAATTCTTCTTTGCAAATTCTTCCACAAAAGAATAAAGCAACGCTTTGCCCTTCTCCTGCCCGCTACTGCTGTTCACCAATAAAAGAACTCTTTTCCCCATACCACACCGTCCTTTTCTGTAAAGGTCGTACAGTGACACCGCTAACATTATATAATGAAAAGAAGAAAAAGGCTGTAAAAAAGGAGAAAAGAACTTCTTTTTTACAGCCTTTCTATGTTTTCTATGGCAAGCCTATTCCCATTCTTCTATAGCAGTATCTATCGAAACGGGGTTTCTCGCCTCTTCCTTAATACGCTCTTCCCCAGTATACCATCTTGGTCGCTTTCTTTCCGCAAACCACACAAGTATCGGAAATGGTTTCCTGCTTATCGGGAATACAGCGGGAAGTAATTCCGGAGTACTCTTTCAGCTTATCTTCACACTCTCTGCATCCACACCACATTGCCCGCACAAAGCCCGGCTTCTTATCAAGAGATGCCACCAGTTCATCCAGGGTCTTCGCATCCGTAGTTCTTTCCTTCTGGAAGGCAAGCGCACGCGCATACATCTCGTTCTGCACGGTTTCCAGAATCCTCTTCACTTCTCCGGAAAGAGCGGAAAGACTCACTACCATCTTCTCTCTTGTATCTCTTCTTACCAGAATCGCCTGCTCCTTCTCAATATCCTTGGGTCCGATTTCGAGACGAAGCGGAATGCCGCGCACCTCTCCGTCGGCAAACTTGAATCCCGGTGTCTTATCCGAATCATCGACCTTTACACGGAAGCCTGCTTTCACCAGTTCCTCTTTAAGGCTGTACGCCTTATCGAGAACCCCTTCCTTGTTCTGCTGAATCGGTACGATGTTAATCTGTACAGGAGCCACTCTCGGCGGAAGAACCAGCCCGGAATCATCCCCGTGTACCATAATCAAAGCACCGATGGTTCGCGTCGTCATGCCCCAGGAAGTCTGATGAACCGCTTCGATTTTATTTTCCTTACTAAGGTACTGTACTTCAAATGCTTTTGCGAAGCCGTCTCCGAAATTGTGGGAAGTAGCGCACTGTAGTGCCTGTCCGTCATGCATCAGCGCTTCCACGGTATAGGTTGCAATGGCTCCTGCGAACTTTTCTTTATCGGTCTTGCGCCCCTTTACTACCGGAATCGCGAGAACATTCTCCAAAACATCCGCATAAATGTCCAGCATCATTCTGGTTCTCTCTTCCGCTTCCTCCGCAGTTGCATGGACAGTGTGTCCTTCCTGCCAAAGAAACTCTCTCGTCCGAAGAAACGGTCTCGTGGTCTTCTCCCAGCGCACAACGGAACACCACTGATTCAGGAGCTGAGGAAGGTCACGGTAAGACTTTACGACTTTGGAATAGTAGTCACAGAAAAGCACCTCGGAAGTCGGACGAACGCAGAGACGCTCTTCCAGTCTCTTGGAACCTCCGGAAGTTACCCATGCCACCTCCGGAGCAAAGCCTTCTACGTGTTCACTTTCTTTCTCGAGCAGGGACTGTGGAATCAGAAGCGGCATCGCACAGTTCTGTACACCGGTTGCCTTAAACCGTGTATCCAATGCTTCCTGGATTCTCTCCCAGATGGCATACCCGGCAGGTCGGATAACCATGAACCCCTTCACGGAAGAATAATCCGTAAGTTCCGCCTTCTTTACTACATCCGTATACCACTGTGCAAAATCTACTTCTCGTGAAGTAATCTGCTCCACCAATTTCTTATCCGCCATAACGCCCCCTGTCAATATGCTTCCCGTTCCTTCTGAACCTTATTCTGTACCTTATTCTTGTACGGTTTATACTTGCTTTGTTAAAAAAATACCTTTGTTAAAAAACTATCTTTTGATTCTACTCCACCTTGAAAAGATACGCAAGCACCATTATTAATCCTGATACCCTGCTGCGAGAAAGAGCGGTTTAATGACTACAATGCGGTCATACACCTTCTGAGAAACCTGTTTCGTGTGGTCCAGTTCTTTCAAGTCTTTCTTCATAAGCAAATACGCCTCGGAAGTCGTCTTCGCCCGTCCTTCCAGTATGCTCTGCTTCATCCACGAAAGGCACAGAGGATGCGCATACTGCGGGGGCAAAAGGAAGTCTTCCGGTAAGGATTCCTTCATCTTCCGAATCGATGCTTCGTACTCTCTCTGCACTTCCTCCTGATTCTTCTTTCCGGTCGGCCGTACACGGAAGCCTACAAGAACGAGCATAAACGCAAAACCGGCGAGGACAATGGCATGACTGCTGTCTTTATGGGTATAGGTCACGAAGGCGGCGAGAAAGCAAAGAAACGCGCCGAAGAAAAGGAGTAAAGCAAAACGTCCATAGTACGGATTTGTATTTTGAATCATCCGCTCCTGCTTGGCTCTACGTACCAGGTTCTCCGAGAGATCTTCTCTTTCCGCTAAACTTTCCTCCGCCTTCGTGAGTTCTACGATAGCTTCCTCCGCTTCTCCGGAAAGAACGGGAAGAAGCTTCTTTCTCTCCTCTTCTTCCTCCTCTTTCAGCATGGCTTCCGCTTTCTCGCTCATCGTCGGAATGGCCGGAAAACGCTCCCGAATCGCGGCTAATGCCTCATCCACTCTCCATTCCTTTCGAATCAGGCAGGCTTTCTCTTTCCCATGGTCATACTCCACCACGAGATAAGAAAGACTGGCGAAGATTCCCTTTCCGGAAAAACCGCCTTTACTCATCGCTACCCGCTTATACACGCGCTGCACTGCCGAAACAGGGATGTAATACATCCGGTCGATATAAAAAGAGTTTAGGTAGAGCGCTTTCTCTCCGATCCCAACCGGTCCAATGCGCAATGCCCCTTTCTTATCCTTCTTTAAAAGTTCTTTATCAATTCTTTCCTCACTTAAAGGAATATTCATGCCTTCCCTCTCTCTAAAAAATGACCCCGCCCCTCTATAGTCGCTATGCGGTACACGCAACACACGAACTATGGCGAGACGAGGCTCTTTGTTTTTTAAACTGCCTTTTCTCCGGTACGATGCCGGACTTTCCGGAACAACTTACGCTTTACGAGCGGCTGTATCGGAATTGTACGGCTGCTTTGTTGCTCTCATAAAGAGGAGCAGGAAAACTGCCGCCAGAATAATTCCCACAGGGTAAGCCAAGGTTGTAGTCAAGCCGATAGCGCCGAGACACTCCGGTGCGCAGAAGAAGTAGGTCATGGAAACCGCACTCATGAATACTGCCGGAACCGCTGTAATCCAGTAGTTCTTCTTCTCCCTGTAGAGATACATCGACGCTGCCCAAAGCACAATCATGGCAAGCGTCTGGTTCGTCCAGCTGAAATAACGCCATACAATAGCATAGTCCAGATGAGAAATCACCGCACCTGCTCCAAGAATCGGGATAGTCAGAATACCACGCTTCTTGAAATCATTCTGATCAATCTTAAACCAGTCTGCAATGGTAAGACGTGCAGAACGGAATGCGGTATCTCCGGAAGTAATCGGGCAAGCAATAACACCCATCATCGCAAGAACCATACCGAGAGATCCCATCGTCGTCTTACAGATATCGTAAACGGTTGTGGAATTTCCGCCTCCTGCATCAAGAAGCTTTGCTCCGCCGTAAATTGCGCAACCTGCCGCAGCCCAAATCAGGGCAATAATGCCTTCTGCAACCATGGCGCCATAGAACACGAAACGTCCCTGTTTCTCGCTCTTCATACAACGCGCCATAAGGGGTGACTGGGTAGCATGGAATCCGGAAATCGCACCGCAGGCTACCGTGATGAACATGAAAGACCAAATCGGAAGTCCGGTCGGATGCTCATTTCCAAAGTGGGTGAAAATCTCGGGAATTTGGTAACCGTGGGTAAAGATACCGATTCCTACGCCGAGTGCCATAGCAATTAAGCAGATACCGAACACCGGATAGATCTTACCGATGATTTTATCAATCGGGCAGAAGGTCGCAATCAAATAATAGAGAAGGATAATCCAAAGCCACATCTCTTTATTCGTAAGAATCGCATTTGCAGAGCCGCCCTCTTTAATCAAGGTGACAATCAGTCCGGCAGGACCTACTGCAAAAACGGTACCGACCATAATGAGGAGCACTACGGAAAAGACACGCATGACGTTCTTCATGCCGAGCCCCAGATAATTTCCGGTAACCTCGGAAATCGATGCCCCATCCGAACGCTCACTGAGCATTCCGGAGAAATAATCGTGTACACCGCCGGCAAAAACTGTACCGAAGGTAATCCATAAGAACACAACCGGTCCCCACTCGGCACCGGTTAAAGCACCGAAAATCGGTCCCAACCCCGCAATATTCAAGAGCTGTACCAAAAACAATTTCCATTCCGGCATGACAACATAGTCCACTCCGTCGTTAATCCGCACTGCCGGCGTCTCTCTATCATCCGGCCCAAAGGTATTTTCTACAAACTTACCATAGGTAAAATACCCGCCAATCAGGATAAAAAGACATACAAAAAAACTAACCATATCTCGCCTCCAAATTTTTCTCCTGTTTCTCTTAAATTATAAATTTTTCGGTTTTTTATGGCAACGATAAGATTTTACGAATATTCGTTTTAAAATTGGGAAAAATGACAAGCCATTTATCATTTCCTACAATAAATTGTAGTATTTCTTCGCTCTCTATACTTCACTTTTTCGCGTTTGTATACAGTACTACTTGTATCGACCTAAGCCATTTTGTTTCTTTGCTCAAGAACGTTTTTTGAGCTGAAAGACCTGCGGACGAAGGTGTACCTCTTCCAACACGACGCCTTCCCTCTGCTCTAAAATCATCTCTACCGCCCTGCTCACATCCGAAGGGAGGAGAAAACTGTCCGCCCTTTCCCCTACCGTGAAGTCCGCATTTCGATAGAGTGCGGTATCGGTCATGTCCGGAAGAATACTGTGCACTTTCAGTCCCGTTTTTCTCTGCTCCTGAAATAAGCTTCGGGCAAAGGAAAGCAGACCGGCTTTCGTCGCCCCATACGCCGCCCCGTAAACATTTTCATGCAAAGCGGTAATCGAATCGATAAAGAAAATATGTCCCTTCTCCTCCTTCAGTTCCCGGAGAAAATGCCGTGTCAAAACCATGGGAACCGTCAGATTGACTTCCACCATCTCTTTCAGGCGTTCGGGATGCACCGTCTCATGAAAGCCATAGTAAGCGACTCCTGCCGCGTGCACCAGAATGCGGAGTCTTCCCTCCTGCCGAAGCAGTCCTGAAATGCTTTCCGCCGCCCCTTTCTTTCGTAAATCCAGTTCTATCGGGTTAAAAGGCAGGGGAGCAGAAGAAGATTCATCCGGAACTTTTCCGAAGTCTCTTCCTACCCCGTAAACACGGTATCCCATAGCGGACAGCTGCAAGGCAATCGCATAGCCGATTCCGCCGGATGCGCCCGTTACCAGAGCAAGCGGCGTCTCTTTTTTTATTTCCGCGTTTCTTTCTTCTTTAATTTCGTTTTTAATTTCCGCTTTCATCTCATTTTTTATTTCTGTTTTCCTCATCTTTTCTGCTTATCCCTATCTTTTCTCTGCCCGTCCATTCCCGGCCCGCTCGTTCACGCTTCCTTCCTCTCCGCGAACTATTCGTCTTTCCATCGAAAGATTCGTTCCTTCGGAAACTGCTCCTCTATCCGGGAAAGGAGGAAGCCTTCCATCTCTTCCAGTAACGCCTTCGGATAATGATAGAAACCATTCGTATTTTCATAAGGGAAGAAGGTGTGGGGAGAATCCGGACAGGCGCGTTCCATTGCCTTCAGATAGCTCTCGGAGATACGAAAACTCCCGACACTGATGTCATAGACCTTCTCCGACGGAATTTCCCGAAAAACAAGATCAAGAAATCGACGATATATGTTCTTCCAGTCCGCATGGTAAATCATCGGGTCAAAGCAGAGCCGAACGCGAAATCCTTCTTCTATGGCACGTTTCACCGCAACAATCCGCCCCATAAGCCCTGCACTTCCCTGCTCCGCCTCCTCTACAATTTCCGGCGGAGAAAGGGTAAAGGCAAAAATCATCCGCCTCTTCACGTCTTCCGGAACGGAAAGCGTCTCTATTCTCCTGAAAAATCCTTCTCCTCCCGCTTTCGTCCGCACCTCAATCAAGAGTTTCTTCTCCTCTTCCAAAAAGGAGAGAAAACGCTCCACATAGGGATAAACTTCCTCCATTGCGATAAGATCCGTATCATAGGAGATGCAGAGATAGAGGCTGCCTTTTTCAGAAAGCAGGGCACGACAGTCTGTAAAATAATCGTTCAGATTCAGGAAAAGCACCAGATTCGCGCTCGGATACATTCCCCGCAAATAACAGTACGCACAGTGAAACGGACAGTTCATGAGTAAAGAGCTGTAATAAAAATGCGCTTCCGAAAAGTCCTGACAAACCGGCGCCCCCTTATAGATTCTTTGTCCTTCTTTTCTGGCTAAAATAAGCTTCCGGCTCTTCTCCTGCAAGCTCCTGTTCTGCTTCTTCCGGTTAAAGACATCCTTGTAATGCCGAATCGGAATACAGACTGCTTTCGGAAAACGCTCCAAAACACGGAGACTTTCCCGATCCCGGAGCAAGGCCTCCTCGATATAGATATGCGAAAAAGAGGGATAGAACGGGAAAGCTTCCTCCTTATCCTCTGCTTCCGCCGGACTGTTTTCGTCTCGTTTTAGAACAGCTCCACTTTTTTCGCGCTGTTCCACTCTATCCGTTCTTTCCTCGCTCTCCTCTTGCAGCAGCCATTCGGAAAAATCCGCAAGCACTTTCTGTCCGCTTCGTTTATCGTGTACCGGAAGGTTCTTTGCCTCTCGCAGGGCCTGAAAATACGCCTTCCAAGAAAGTGAAAGGGTATCCGCATAGCGAAGGAGTTTCTCCAGTTTCTTCTCTAGAGAAAAGCTCAGGTGCAATTCTTCCGAAAGTTCTTGCACTTCCGAAAGGAAGCTTTCCTCCTTTTCTTTTTCTCTTGCTCTCTTCTTGTTTAGTTTCAGGAGAAATTGGAGAAAAGGAAGCAGGGTGACTCTCTCCTCCGCGCTTTCCGAGCTTTCCATTTTTCCGAAGCTTTGCAAGCTTTCCGCATGCCCCTCCTCTTTACAAAGAAAAAAAAGGTCCTCCGTAGCAAGGAACTGATTCGCAATCGGAAACAGTTGTGCCGACAGCCTTTCCAGAAAGACTGCTTCTCCCCTTCCGCCCGGAATCAGGGAGAGCGGAAACGTCCCCTCAAAAAATACGGCGCGCCCTTCCGGAAAACCGCTTTGGTAGAGCATCTCCGGATAGAAGCTTCTCTCCAATCCTTCCATCGCGTGAAGTTGAAACCAGTCTCCCGCTCTTTTCTGTCCTGTAAAGAAGGGGGAACCGTCTTCCGTACTTCCTTCCTGCACGCGTTTTCCGCGTCCCAGGAAAAGAAAAATATCTCCTTGCTTTGCCTCCGCTCTTCTCAGCGTCTCCTCCACTGTCCCTTGGAAATTCGCTCCATCCAGTACCGTGCAGAGAACCTCTTCCTTTCCTGTACGCAAACCTTCTACATCTTCTTCCTTCGTTGCAAAGATCAATACCATTATTCCGACTCCGCCCTACTCCACACTTTTATAGGCTTCTCTATAGAAAAAGTCCTGCGAATCGAAGCGCTCGTCTCCCGGGTTCTCCGGATCGTGGTAGAGTCCGTCTGCAAGCAGAACCTTTCCCTTCTCCGTATCCCGGAATCCGAGATCAAAAATCTCCCGCACCCGGTTCCGATTTTCCTCATCATAGATCGGTGCCGCAACTTCCACTCTTCGAAGCGTATTCCTCGTCATAAAATCCGCACTGGCGATGTAAATCTCTTCCGCATCTCCCTGTCCGAAACGATAGATACGGGAATGTTCCAGATAACGCCCGACCACACTATGCACGGTAATATGGTCCGTCTTCCCGGAAATTCCCGGAATGAGGCAGCAAATCCCCCGAATCAGGAGCTGAATCACCGCCCCCTTCTCCGAAGCTTCAATCAGTGCATCAATAATATCCTTGTCCGTCAGCGCATTCAGTTTCAAGCCGATATATCCGCCTCTGCCCTCTTCCGCTTTTCTGCCTTCTTTTCTAATCTTTTCGAGAATGGCCTCCTGCAATCCTCTCGGCGCAACGAGGAGATCCGTACTCTTCTCCACCGTCTCGCCGAGAAGCAGGGTGCGAAATACTTCCTGCGCATCGCGCCCGATATTTTGATTCGCCGTAATGAGCGATAAATCCGTATACAGCGTCGCCGTCTTCTCGTTATAATTGCCCGTCCCGATCTGCGTCAGAAAATGTACGCCTTCCGCCGTCTGTCTGGTAACCAGGCAAAGCTTGGAATGCACCTTGTAGGATGGCAGACCGTAAATCACCTGACAACCGGCATCTTCCAGGCGACGGGACATTTCAATGTTGCTCGCTTCATCAAAACGCGCTCTGAGCTCTACCAAAGCAAGGACTTCTTTTCCATTTTCCGCAGCATCACAAAGCGCCTCCACAATCTGGCTGTGACTCGCCATTCGGTAAAGGGTAATCTTAATGGAACGCACCGAATCATCTGTCGCCGCAGTCTGCAAGAAGGAAATAAAGTTTCGCATACTTTCAAACGGATAGGAAAGCAGAATATCTTTCTTCTCTGCGAGGGAGAAGATATTTTCCTCTTTCCGCACCTGTCTGCTGGCTCTCGGGCTGTACTTCGGGTAATACCACTCCTGATGTTCCCGCATCGTATTCTGCAAAGCGAAAAGGAAAGATAAATCCAGAGGCGTTCCGCAGTAGAGCACGTGCTCCTCTGAAATGCCGAGGAAGGACGCCAGTTTCTTCTTTATCGACTTATGCAGGTCTCTGGTCAGCTCCAGTCTCACCGGATTCAACCTCTTCCGCTTCTTCAGAAGCTGCTCCATCATGCCCCGATAGTCCAGGTCCTCATCATACACGTCCCCCGCATCGATATCCGCATTCCTCGTGACACGGATGATGGACTTCTCTTTAATCTGATATGCCGGATACAGCTTCGATACAAAGTGGAGAATCAACTCCTCGGAGAGCATGTGATACCCCTTTCTCCCCGGAATCTCGATCAGGCGTTTAAAAACCGGATTCCAGCAGGGAACAATCCCCACTCTCTTCTTCCCGCTCTTCGTCTCCAAGTGCGCCACGGCATAGAGCTCCCGGTTCTGTAAGAAGGGGAAGGGCTGCTGCTTTCCTACAATGACCGGAGACAGGTAGGGACGAATGGCCTTATCAAAGTAAAGTTCCAGCTGATTCTGCTCTTCTTTGGATAATTTCTGAAAGTTGATAATATGGATTCCTGCCGGCTCCAACTCTCCCATCAACTGCTCGTAAACCTCTTTCCGCTTCCGCTCGAGTCGCTTCACCTCTTTCAGAATCAGCTTCACCTGCTCTTTTCCCGTCAGTCCGGTTTTATTGTCCTGGATGGCTTTCTTCCCGCCTTTTTGCTCCATGAGCGTCCCCACACGCACCATAAAGAACTCATCCAGGTTCGTCTGGTAAATGGAGATAAAGGGTAGCCGCTCCATCAAAGGTACACGGGGGTTTGCCGCCTCATTTAAGACTCTTTCATTAAACAAAAGCCATGACAGTTCTCTATTCTTATAACAATCCTTGTTTCCTTTCACCCCTTACTCCTTTCCAAGCCGCAGTTTTGTTGCCTTATTATACCTGAAATTTCGACCATAGAACAGACGCTTTCGGAAATAGTTCCCTGATGAAAGTGCAAGAAAAAAGGACTGTAGAAAAGCAAAACCGCTCTATGCCCTATGGCAATTGCCCTATAGCAGTAAAATAGCAGCTTTCCTTTTTACAGTCCTTTTTCTTTTTTACTTTACTATCTTTCTTACTTTATACCTTTTTTACTTTATGTCTTTTTCCTTATCTCTCTTTTATTACATATCTCTTTTTATGAATATCTTTATTCTTAGCGATTTAGCTCTCCTTTACCTCAACTTTCTTCTCCCGCTTCGCAATAAACGGAAGGATGAGTCCCAGAGCGGTCAGCACCAGGGGCGTAATGACATTCAGTGCGAATGTAAAGGGGTCGTCCGAGTGCATTCCGAGCAGGCAGCACAGCGCGGTGACCACGAAGCACCAGATACCGAAACCGAGCGCTACGGCATTGCTCTTCACAAAACGATACTCCGGTTGGAACTTCTCCCCGCCCTTACGAAGGGCAATGTACGCTACAAACACCCAAAGATAACGAAGCGGCATACAAACGGAATTCAGCTTGGTAAGCTGCTTTAATACTGCCGCTGCACCCGGAACGAAAGACTGTGCCAGGATGATGGACCCGGAAAGAACCGCCACCATCTTGATTCCGTTCGTATAGGAACCGACATCATTCTGCTTCAAGAGTGCCTTCGGAATGAACTGCTTGGTGTCTTCGTTATCGAGAAGCATACGAAGCGGAGCGTCAATACTGATAATCAGTACGGCGAACTGTCCGATGACGTTACAGAGGGCATAGATAATCAGTAAAGCATCTCCCACATGATAGTACTCTCCCAGTTTCTGGAATGCCCAGTAGGAGCCGTTTGCCGCATAAGAATCGAAACTTTCTTTGGAGGCGTTGACGAGCTTCGGATCAAACATCATTCCCATCGCGATGGTTCCGAGCATTGCGCAGACTACCACCATGATGGCAAGCGCGATCATTCCTTTCGGGAATCCCTTACTCGGATTCTCGACTTTATTGACATACGGGGAAATCTTCTCACAACCGCCCACCGCAAAGACAAGGATAGACAGCGATGTGAAATATTTCAGATTGAAGGTCGGAATCAGATTCTTCAAACTGAAATCCAGGCTGACGTAGTCCGCTTTCGGATTCAAAATCGGTGCGGCGAACATCATCAGGATGTAAAGAAGAGACATCACAAACATACTGGTACCGGCGAGGGTTGCCATCTTCTTTAACGGGTTCAGGCCTCTGCTTGCTACGTAGCAGAAGATGAGCAGCAAAGCAAAGGTAATGAGCTGAATATAAATACTCGGCAGGCTGTCATAGAGGGAAGCATCCCGGAAAATCACCCAGGAGAGCGCTTTCAATCCTCCACTCGGCTTACTGGCGATATAGGTGATGTGACACGCCCAGTACGTCCATCCTGCGTAATAGGCAACTTTCGTTCCCATCGTCTCCCGAATCCAGGAACTCACTCCGCCGCCATGGTGTTTGAAGGCAGAACCCAGTTCTCCCACCATCAAGGCATAGGGTACGAAGTACAGGGCAAACATGAATATCCAGCTGAAAATGACTTGGATTCCGTTGAACCACACGAAACCGTTGGTTACATTACCGAATCCCCAAACCGTAGAAAATGCCATAAACGCGAGCATCTTCCAACTTATCTTTTTTTGTTCCATACTTTCTCCTTCTATTGATAGCTTATCTATGTTGAAATAGGACGGCCATCTCCTGCAATCGCCTTCCTATTTATGCACTCTTCCTTTCCTAGAACCGAATCTCCAAATTACCGTCTCCTCTTCCGAGAATCGAAGAAGAGTAGAACAGCTTCGCTACTTCCACGAGATAATAGCTGTCGAGAACACCCGCCGTCTCAAAGGGGGAATGCATGGACAGCTGCGCCAAGCCGATATCCACGGTGTTCAGCGCCACCTGGCTGTTCGAGATGTTTCCGAGCGTCGATCCGCCAAGCATATCGGAACGGTTCGTAAAGCACTGGAAGGGTACCTTCGCTTTCTCACAGAAGCTCTTGAAGACCGCCCCGGAAACCGCATCCGTGGTATATTTCTGGTTTGCACTATACTTTAAGACAATGCCCCGATTCATATAGGGTCTGTTCACCGGATCCGCCTTATCGAGGTGAGAAGGATGGACAGCATGCGCATTGTCCGCGGAAATCAGGAAGCTGTTCTGTAACGCCTTAATAAACTCTTCCTCTCCCCCGTGAAACGCGGCAAGGATACGGTGTAACACGTCTTTTAAGAAGGTGGATCCCGCTCCCTGCTTCGTTCCGCTTCCCACTTCTTCATTGTCATAGACACAATGCACGGCAACGCTGTCCTTCGGCTTTGCCGAAAGAATGCCCTGGAGGGATGCGAAGGCACACTGCAAATCATCCAGTCTTCCACTTCCGATAAATTCTTCTTCCGCCCCCAAAAAGGTCGCTTTCTGTCGATTGTAAAGGAAGAGATCCCAGTCCAGAATGCACTCCTCTTTCACGGAAAGCGCCTCTGCAACAATCTTCTTGAAACTGCCCTTCCCTTCCTCCGTCGAAAGCAGGGGAAGCATATCCTTCTGTGCATTGAACTTATAGCCGTCGTTGACTTCCCGATTCATGTGGATAGCAAGATTCGGGATGATCAGGAGATCCCGGTCGATGTTCAGGAGCCTCGTTTCTACGCCCTTTGATGTTCTAAGCAGCACTCTTCCCGCTACGGAAAGCGGTCTGTCCAGCCACGGAGAACAAATCATTCCGCCGTACTTCTCCACATTGAGTTGGATATAGGCCTTGTCTACTTCGATTTCCGGATCCGTCTTCACTTTAAAGACCGGAGAATCACTGTGACTCGCCATCATCTGAAAACCCTTAATCGGCTTCTTCGGAAGAACAAAAGCGATTAAAGCGGAGTCATTTCTCGTGACAAAATACTTCTCCCCGCTCTCCAGCTTCCAGTCCTCTCCCTCATACAGCGGATGGAACCCCTCTTTCAGAAGAATTTCCCGCATATTCTCGACGGCAAAAAATGCATTGACACTATGATCCAAAAAGTCCATCAGTTTTCTGTTTAACTTTTTTACTTCTTCCTTCCGTACTGCCATACTTTCTCCTCTCCTATTCCTTTCTCCAAATGAATCCTGTCATTGTACTGTTTTATGAAAAAACCCGGCTTCTCCCTCTATACTTTTTTACATTATACAGGAAAACAGAAGCGCTGAGAAGACAAAGCTTTCCCATTTTGCCCAATATCCTCCGTTCCATTTCCCGATAGGAAAACAAAACGCACGCCCGGACTTTAAACGCAGACTGCCAAGTCTCTACAGTTCCCGATAAGGAAACGAAGCACAGTCTGTAAAGAATCTTCGTGCGTCATTCAAATGTTGCAAAAGCAACACCACTTTTCCCCCGTATTTGCTATACTGCTGTGTAATCGCAGTGTGTCGAAAAAAGCGGCAGACACGGTTTGATGTAAAAACAATAGATAAAATCTATCATGAAGAAAAGAAACAGGAGGCTTTAAAAATGGAGAAAATTTCAAGCGATATGCTGGTAGGACAGATTGTAAACGAGCATCCGGAGTTGATTGACACCTTACTGGAAGCAGGGATGCACTGCTTAGGTTGCCCAAGCTCTCAGATGGAGTCTTTGGAAGATGCCTGCATGGTACACGGTCTGAACCCAAATGCCGTGCTGGCCGCATTGAACACAAAACTGAGTGAGGTTTCCGCATCATGAGTGCTTTTCTGGGTCCTATTCACTACTGGCTCTACAACAAGATTCAACTACAGGAAGAGCTGATTCGAGAAATCGTTTCCTTCGGCGAAGAGTCCTCTTGGAAAGTCTTTTCCG
Source organism: Lachnospiraceae bacterium (assembly GCA_015258095.1). GTDB lineage: Bacteria > Bacillota > Clostridia > Lachnospirales > Lachnospiraceae > Oribacterium. The sequence goes on along the minus strand of JABZIV010000001.1, from coordinate 46,933 downwards.
ATAAAAAACTGGCGGAAGAAACCGTCAACAAGGAATTACGTCCTCTGAATGAATTAATTGACGTTATGAATATTCACGGATGGTTACAGGAGCGGATACAGGATGCCGAGTCCCGTTACGCGCTTCTCGTGACCCGCATTTTAAAAGAGGACGAAAAGCACCTTTCCGCTTTGGAGGAAGTGGCTTACAACTTCGGAAAGGAACACGCACTGGACGCTTCTTCCGATGCGAGTGACGCGTACAGAAAGATGGATGACTCCCTTCTGAACGGGATGCCCTGTGACCGGGTAAATGTTCTTACGGAGCAGGATCCCGAGCGTACTTCCTGGGTGCAGGAAGAAGACATTCACGCCCCGTTCTGGATTGAAGCGGGCGGAGACCCCGGGGTATACTACCGTCTTCGGAAGAAAATCATGGAAGGGATGCTCTGCACTACAGCGCTTCATCTTCAAGCAGACGACGGTGGACGTTACAGCATTTTCAAGTAAAGACCGTTTCCCTAAAAAGGGGTTTCCGAAACCGGACGAAACGGAAGCAGAAAGAAACTGAAACAGAAAGAGGATGAACCGTTATGCACAGCAGTATTTCCATCATGGAAGAGGATCACAGCAATATCAATCGTGCGCTTGCCGTTGTACGCGCCCTTTGCTTACAGCTTATGAACGGGGCGGAAGTTCCCGACGAAGACTTTCGGACTCTGATTGACTTTATCCGAAACTATGCGGATAAGCACCACCACGGAAAGGAAGAAAAGTTTCTTTTCCCCGTGATGGTGGAGAAAATGGGACCGGTCGCAGACAAGCTGGTAACCCACGGTATGCTCGTGGAGCATGACCTCGGTAGAGCGGATATTCTTTCTTTGGAAACCGCCTTAAACGAATACCAAAAGAACCCCCTTCCCGAGCTGAAACTGGACATCCTTTCCTATGCGATGGCGTATGCCCACCTTCTGCAACTCCACATCGAAAAGGAAAACAGCGTGGTTTACCCCTTTGCAGAAAGAAGCCTCAGTGCGGAGGACTTTCAGGCTATCGACGAAAAGAGCGAAGCCTTCGAGAAAGAGCAGGAAGAAAAGGGTGTTCAGGCACATTACCTCGCTGCACTGGAGCGCCTGGAAAAAAAATACCTTTCCTAGTCCTCTTTCCGGCAGTTTATCCTTTTTTCACTGTTTTTTTTCTTGCAATATGGTATACTGAAACAAGGTATAGAGTATTTTTATAAATCACATCCGGTGAACAGCTATTTGTTACGAATCTTTACGGGTTATCACTTAAATGACCATAAGAAAAGAGATGAAGTTCTCCTTTCTTATGGTCGTTTTTTATACTTCCGCGTGCATTTTCAAAATAAACGTATTACGGTCAAAGTCTATCACGCCTTCCTCCCGCAGTGCCGAGAGTTCCCTGGTCATCGCGGAACGGTTCGTACAAAGAAACTGCGCCATGTCCGTCCGACTCAAGCCGAGCTCGATATACTTCGATTTCTGCTTCTGCGCCTGCAAAGAAAGATACGCCAGAATCTTCTCCCGGAGGGTACTGCGGGAAGTCACCTCAATCTTCTCCATCAGCTGGATGTTTTTCTTACTGATTAAGTCAAAGAGATTCTCAATCAAACGAAAGTGAAAACTGCACTGATTCTTGCAAACATGAATCGCCTTCTCAAAAGAGAGAAAGAGAACTTCCGTCTTTGTTGCGGAAAGAAAAGTGATATACTCCTCCCCGCTCACCTTTCCGCCGAACGTTTCCCCGAAGATTTCCCCCTCACTCATATAGGTGAGCAGCGTTTCCTTTCCCCAGACATCCGTCTTAATCATGTGAATGCTGCCGCTGAGAACCACACCGACGTGCTTTTCATGATTTTCCTCGAGATGTATGATTTCTCCTTTCTTATAAGAGCGAACATAACTCTTCATACAGTAGAGCAGTGCGTTCAGATTCTCCTTTTCGATTCCTTTAAAAATCTCCATGTCGGAGTAACGAAGTACTTCCTCCCTGTCCAGTGCCTTTCTGTGCGTCGCCTCGCTCAAGCAGGCGCTACAACAGGCATTTCTTTCTCCTGCCATCTTTCCTCCTGAAATTGTTTTTTCTTTATGCATAGTGTAGGTTTATTTTGTTGCGAGTGCAACAAAATTTTTTCTTGCGTTCAGGCAGAATGAATACGATTCAGCGCGGTGCGTATAGAGCAGAGAAAGGAAAGAAGCGCACAACGCCTAAATACACTTTGGTTCCGTCATGATTTTCTTAGGAGGGAAAAATGGAGAATAAGATGTTTTGTTTTCAGTGCCAGGAGACAGCGAACTGCACAGGTTGTACCGTATCGGGTGTTTGTGGAAAGAAGCCGGATGTGGCAGCAATGCAGGACCTTTTGATTTATGCCACGAAGGGACTTTCCGCGGTCGCTGAAAAGTTAAGAGAAGAAGGCAAGGAAGTATCGAAGGAAGTAAACCACAAAGTAACGATGAATCTTTTCATCACCATCACGAATGCAAACTTCGATAAAGATGCCATTATAAAGAATATTACCGAGACCTTCGCGCTTCGCGATTCTTTGCGGAAGGAACTTTCCGACTCGGCAACACTGCCAAAAGCCGCAACCGTAGCTGTTTCCCCGGATGACTATGCTATCTTTGCCCAGTCCATCGGTGTACTCTCCACAGAGAATGAGGATATCCGCTCTTTAAGAGAGCTGATTACCTACGGTTTAAAAGGGCTCGCAGCCTATTCCAAGCACGCAAATGCCCTTTTACAGGATGATGCCGATGTAGACGCTTTCATTCAGAAGGCGCTTGCCGCAACACTGGATGACAGCCTTTCCGTAGACGACCTGGTAAAGCTGACCCTTGAGACCGGTAAAGCCGGTGTAGAAGGCATGGCTCTTCTCGATAAGGCAAATACCACAGCTTACGGCAATCCGGAAATCACTACCGTAGACATCGGTGTGCGGAAGAACCCGGGAATTCTGGTTTCCGGACACGACTTGAAAGATCTGGAAATGCTTCTCGACCAGACCGAAGGAAGCGGTGTGGATGTCTATACCCACTCCGAGATGCTTCCGGCACACTACTATCCGTTCTTTAAGAAGTACAAGCACTTCGCCGGAAACTATGGAAATGCATGGTGGAAGCAGAAGGAAGAGTTCGAACCGTTCAACGGTCCGATCCTCATGACCACAAACTGCATCGTACCGCCGAAGGACAGCTATAAGGACAGACTCTGGACAACCGGCTCCGCAGGATACCCGGGATGCAAGCATATCGAAGGTAAATACGGTGAAATCAAAGATTTCTCCGGCATCATCGCCCAGGCGAAGACCTGCCCCGCGCCTAAAGAAATCGAAAGCGGTACGATCGTAGGCGGATTCGCCCATGAGCAGGTATTTGCCCTCGCCGATAAGGTTGTGGAGGCAGTAAAGTCCGGTGCCATCAAGAAGTTCATCGTCATGGCAGGTTGTGATGGAAGACAGAAGAAGAGAGAGTACTATACCGAGTTTGCGAAAGCCCTGCCGAAGGATGCCGTCATCTTAACCGCGGGATGTGCCAAGTATAAGTACAACAAGCTGAATCTCGGCGATATCGGCGGTATTCCCAGAGTGCTTGATGCAGGACAGTGTAACGACTCCTACTCTCTGGCACTCATCGCCCTGAAACTGAAGGAAATATTCGGACTGGATGATGTGAACAAGCTTCCGCTTGCCTACAATATTGCCTGGTATGAGCAGAAAGCGGTAATCGTTCTTCTTGCCCTTCTCTATCTTGGCGTAAAGAACATTCACCTCGGACCGACTCTTCCCGCCTTCCTTTCTCCAAATGTGGCAAAGGTTCTGGTAGAGAACTTCGGCATTGCCGGTATCGGCACTGTAGAAGACGATATCAAGCACTTCTTCCCGGAAACCGCTTAAGGAAAACACCGTTTTCTAAGGAATGCCATCCTTTCTCGATGGGAAAAATAATTTCTGATGTATAAAAATCTTTTCTTTTCTTTGGAGAGGGATTGTGCTGTAAAAAATACAATCTATATGGTATATTTATATGCGCATTAAAATATTTATTTTAATGCGCATACTTTTTATCGTATTGCTCCCTTTTAGGATGACCGTTCTTCCCCATCCTGCCTGCAATACACCTGAAAGAAAGGAAGTTCAAGATGTATCAATTACAGACAAAGCGAATTTATGCGGAAAATGCGGATACAGACGGCTTTCGTATCTTAACAGATCGGCTCTGGCCGAGAGGCATCTCGAAGGAGCGTGCGGCAATCGACCTTTGGGCGAAAGACATCAGCCCCTCTACCTATCTCCGAAAGTGGTTCAACCACGAAGAAGCGCTTTATCCGAAGTTTCGGGAACAGTATCGGGAGGAGCTCGAGAAGAATCCCGACAAAGACGATTTTATTAAGACCGTGAAAGAACAGCTTACAAAAGACAATGTCACTCTTCTTTTCGGTGCGAAAGAAGAAAAACTGAATCAGGCTACCGTCTTAAAAGAATGGCTGGAAGAAAAAATGTAAAGAAGCAGTTGCAGACACCTTCGTAGGACACACTCTTTGAAAAAGGAGCGGAGAAAGAGGCGCTATCCTCTTTCTCCGCTCTTTTTTTATTTTCTATTCACAGTGCCGGAAGAAAATCTCTTTTCACAGGAATCCTCTTCTTACATCTTCTCTGATATCTTCTTTTATGCCTTATTTTATGCCTTCGCCAAAGCTTCACCCAGTGCCTTGCACTTTGCAACGCCTTCGTCATCCGGTGTGAGATTACAGATAACCGGCTCGCTTACCAGTACGGCGCCCGCCTTCTTCATCCGATCTTCCCAGAGGCGCATCCATTCTCCATCTCCCCAGTCATAGGAGCCGAAGAGCCCAATCTTCTTTCCGGAAACGGAACCGCAAAGCTCTTCTACAAAAGGCTCCATCTCTCCGTCATCCAGTGCTTCATCTCCCATAGCGGGACAGCCGAGTGCGAAAACCGCATCTCCGGATAAATCGGCAGCGGAAATATCGGAGACACTGACTGCTTCTCCCTGTCCGCCTGCTGCCTGAATCCCTTCTACAACAGCATTTGCCATCGCTTCCGTGTTTCCCGTCTGACTCCAGAATACTACCTTAATCATCGTTTCTTCCTCCTTATTTTTCTTGTGGCTCATGATTTTCAGTCGTGCTGTAAAATAGACTACAACCCTTCTTGCCTTTTTCTATATCATAGTGCTTCACTAGGAATTATATGTTGCTTATGCAACATTTTCACACAATGAAGCAATATGTTTCCTTTCCGTTCCCCTCTCTCTTTCTTCCATCCTTTTCTGCAATAAGGCAATGCAACGGTCATACTTTTGAAACTGTTCTCTTGCCTTCTCCACTTTATAGTAAACCTTCCAATAGCCGGTAAGTTTCGCCTCTCTCCGCGGATTCTGCATGAAAGCGCGGATATCCCACAAAGGATAACCGAGAAAAATGCCTATCTCATGGGGAAATTCTCTGCCCTCTTCCTTATATTCCAGAAAGCGTTTTTTAAAATGGAGAATCCAGTCCGCTCCCTCTTCATATCCCAGCGCCAAGGAATGCAGAAACCGTTTCACCTTTCTGTCTGCCAAATGCGCATACAGAATATCTTTTCTATACAGCAGGATGCTTTCTTTCTCTCCGGAATGCAGCGTAACGATAGCGAAAACCCGGCAGTCGGACGGAAAAGTTTCTTCTTCCATACGGGCTCCCCCGCAGTACTCTTCTAAGGGACAGTTCCCCCCTCTTTGCTTCCCGCAAGAGGAGAGCAGTTCCTCGAGTCGCGCTTTTTCCGCCTTACTCACGGTGAAGATTGCCGCCGGCTTCAAACCGAGAAGCACCGGTGCATTCAGGCAAAGATGCTCCTTCACATAGTCTTCTACCGAATTCTTTTCTTTAAAATAGAACTTATCCCTCTCCATCCCTACTCCTTATTAAGTTAGTAATATTAAACTAACTATATAAGGGATTATATTAGTGCTTTCTAACTTTGTCCAGCTGATTTCTTACTTTCCGTCAGTTTTTCTTTATATTTTTCATTTTTCTTTAATGCATAAAACATATTTTAATCACAGTTTCCGACTATCCTATACACAGTTACAAGAAATTGTAACGAATAAAAAAGCTTTTCATACTCAAGCTCCGGAGCCTTCTCCTGTATATAAGGGTTTCGGAGTCCCCCTTCAAAATGATAGCAGAAGAGCAAGGCAAACGCCTTGCTCTTTTGCTATCTAAAATACAGTCTATTGTTCAGACGGAAGCTCTGTCCCTTCCTTTCGCAGAAATTCCTTGCAATCCTCCATCAATGCCCGAAATGCCGGTATCGACGCTTCGATTTTCTCATAAGGCACACAGTAAGCGAGACGAAAATAACCGGGTAAACCGAATCCGTCAGTAGGTACCAGGATGAGATGCTGTTTCTCCGCAAGCTTTGTGAACGCTTCAGTATCCGCGAGAGGGCACTTCATCAGAAGGTAAAAGGCACCCTGCGGCGGAACACAGGAGAAGCCCATCTCCGTGAGTTCGGTATAGAGGAGCTTGCGATTCCTGTCATAAAAGCCGAGGTCAATCTTCACGTCCAGGCATTGCCCGATTACCTTCTGAAACAAAGAAGGCGCATTCACAAAACCGAGCGTTCTGTTCGCAATGACCGCCGCCGTCATAAGACACGCACTATCCTCTACCGCATCGGATATCGCCATATATCCGATTCTCTCTCCGGGGATGGAAAGGGTCTTCGAAAAGGAGTAGAGATAGATACTGTTTCGGTAAAGATTCGGCATATAGGGCACTTCTCTTCCGTCGTATGCGAGTTCCCGATAGGGTTCGTCACAAATCAGGTAAATCGGATGACCGATCCTCTCTTCCGCTCTCACAAGCATCTCCGAAAGAGCGGTAAGCTCTTCCGCGCTATAAATGACACCGCTCGGATTGTTCGGGTTATTCAGGATGACCGCCTTGGTCTTCATACGAATCATCCGCTCCGCCTCTTCTACATTGAGAGAAAAACTGTCCTCTTTCAGAGGAACCACCTTCAAAACCCCTTTGTAGTGGGAAACATAGGAGCGGTACTCGGTAAAGTACGGTGCAAAAGTAAGGATTTCATCCCCCTCATCCAGAAGGCAACGCATCAGTACGTTCAGACCGCCTGCCGCCCCTGTGCAAAGGAGAATATTTTCTTTGCTATAGCTCTGTCCAAAGCGCTGATTCAGATGTTCGGCAACCGCTGTCCGAACATCCTCAAAGCCCGCATTTTTCATATACCCGTGAATCTCATGCGGATCCTGGTTCTCCAAGAGACTGATAATCGCATTCTTCACTTCATACGGAACCGGCGCCACGGGATTTCCCAAGCTGAAATCATACACAGCATCTTTCCCGTACTGTTTCGCCATATCCTGCCCCATTTCAAACATCTTCCGAATCACGGAATTGCCTGCCATGAGACTTTCCATCGTGCGTGCTAAACTCATTTTCTCCTCCCAAAGATGACTTCTCTTTGCTTACCAAAAAGGAAACTGCTCTCCACTGCACTCTCCCGGACGTTCCCTAGAGAGACGTTCTTTCTTTTTTCTCTTTCAGAGGCTTCATCGCCGCCTTCTTTAAATCGTCAAACCCTCTCTCCTCCGATACCGCTTCAGGGTTGTTTCTAAGCATCGTCTTCACCCACCAGGGCATCTTTCCGCTCTGGGCATTGCCTCCATCTTCCAAGATGGAAAGTTGCTCTTCCATCTGCTCTCTGCTTTTCTCCAGGTCTTGCAGATTCTCATTTTTCCAGAAGCGTCCAATCATTGCCCCCGCAGAATCCTTGACATCTCCGGCAACATTTTGCACGGAATTCCGAACGGAACTCGCCACCGCCACGGTAGAATCCTTGATGGAGTTTGCCATAAATTTCGCCGCAGCCACATTTCCTTCCGTTTTCTGCACCTCCAAGAGTTCTCCGGCAGATTGTCCGAAATCCGCTCTTGCCGTGGCAAGCCGGTCATACACTTCCGCAATGGACTTTCGAAGCGACTGAATCTCTTCCGAATTCTTTGCGAGCCGCGCCACTCTCTCCCGAAGCTCCAGCGCACCGATTACGGAAAACACGATATCTTCAACAAAAAGAGTATAAAACATCGTATCAACAACAATAAAATGAATATACGACCACTTCGCCGGAATATCCGCAACGTAAGGGTGAACCGCTCTGGTGACAAAAACGGCGGCAATGCCCCAGCCGACGGACGCCGGCAGGCAGATATACCCGTGGAAATTCAAAGGATTCTGTGAGTAATCCCACCACCGCATGTGAAAAATCCTGTTCATAATGAGACCGGTCGTTAACTCCAGCGTCGTCCCGCCAAAGAACCCGACAAAAAACAGATAGAGCAGATTTCCTTCATGCCCATGCGTCAGGATAATCAAAATACTCGCGCCTACTCCGTATATCGGAAGCCAGGGTCCGTGACAGAATCCTCTGTTTTGCAGATGTCCGGACTTGATCGAACAGTACGTCGACTCAAAACACCATCCCAATATACAATAGAGCATAAAAAAAGTAGCCCATTGTAATACCGTGTATGACCCCATAGAACACTCCTTCTGTCCACTTCTGTAAAATCATATCCTAGCATAAAACAGGCTATTTTACAAATTGCCGCCCTTTCCCCCGAACAGCCGGAGTGCCCCTTTTCTCCGGACAAGCGGAGAAAGGAAAGCGGCTTCCGGAAAAGGCTCGGCTTTATAAGCTCAAAAGCAGTTCCGGCAGTTCCGGGAGACCGCAAATCTTCGCCCGCATCTTCTCCGGATGCCCGAAACCGTACGATGCAAAGATAAAGGGGATGCCCGCTTCCTCCGCCGACTTCTGATCCAGCGCAGTATCCCCGAGATACACCGCCTCGTCTTTTCGAATCCCGTTTCGTTCCATGAGAAGCACGATATTCTCCGCCTTGCTCTTTCCGGTATTCCCGAAACACTCGATGTCCTGAAAAGTTTTTCCCTCACCGTATGGCAGCTTTGCCGCCTTTAGCATTGCTTCGATATAACCGGACTGACAATTGGAGACAATATAGAGCATTTTCCCTTCTTTTTTCAATCTCTCCACCGTTTCAAAAAAGTCCGGGAAGAACTTTCCGGGATGCTTCGCGAGGTATTCATTTTCATACTCCATCGCATAGCACATAATCTCTTCTCTTCGCGTTTTCTCCACGCCGGGAATGAGACCGTCCCCGATATCCTCCATGGTTAAGCCCATATACTTCTCCAGGTCTTTGTCGGAAATCGCTCTTCCTTTTGTTTCCGGAAAATGTTGAAAAGCCTCCGTCCAGGAAGCGGCAACCTCCTTTGCACTGTCCCAGATTGTACCGTCCACATCAAAAATTACTGCTTTAACCATTCCTCTAACCCCTTTTCTCTATCTCTTGACCACTTCCTGCCAGCATCGCTCTCCCTCTTTCACTTTTCCGGTATATACCTCTACGAAGAGCTCCCGAAGCGGTTTAGCCAGCGCATCCAGCCCCAATTTCTCCGGAATAAACAGGAGAATCTCACCGATCTCTTCCGCCATCTTCAAGGAAAGTGTGCTGTCCTTCATCCGGACAAGGCCAAATACCGTCGAGCCGTAGCTCTTGTCCGTTGCACAGGTCTCTATCCAGAACAAAGCGAAGCACTCCAGTTCTCTCCTGCGAAGAGGCGCGCAACGCTCTTCTTCCTCCTCCAAAGAAAAGTGGAAGTTCCGAAGAAGCTTCTCCACTTCTTTCCGCGCGCTCTTTCTGTTCCAGAAATGGATTCCGTTTCTCCCCCGAATCAGGATATTCATCCAGCTGTACATATAGAGATCGACAAGCGGCGCTTCTCTCGAAAAGAGCCCCTGCTTCCGGCTGCTCCCCTCCTTCTCTCTCCGCTCTTTTAAGACCGGATAGCGCTCATAGAGTACGGACAGACGGTCTTCCTCTATCTGCCGTTCGGCTTCTTCCTGCTGCATCCGTAGAAGGACCAGACTTTCTCTCTTTTCCGGATTTTTCTCTTCATAAAAGGCAGCGGGCCAGTTTAAAAACGGATCTCGTGCCTCTTCCTCTTCTTTAAATAACATTCTCGCCTCTATTTTCTCTCTGTACAATTTGCGCTGCAAGTTCATGAATCATTCATATTTTGTTAGCACAATGTTTACACGCAACACATAGTTTATTCATCGCTCTTTTCTATAATTTCCCTCAGATAACGAAAATACGTTATTTGATTATTAGATTTTTTTCATAATACAGGCAGGAATGACCGCAAGGTTGTCCCTGCCTCCTCCCTTTTTATGGCAGTATTTTTCTCTCCAAATCCTACTTTCTTCTGATTCTCTCATACTGCTTAAAGATTCTACGGAAAAAGGCGGAGTTTGCCCAGGCAATTAAAGGAAATCCCAGAATAAAGAAAACCGGCACAAACATCGGAAGAATCCGAAGCAGAAAGTAAACGCCCACGACCAGAGCGAGATCCATAAGAAGAATGCCCAGCGTATAGGGAAGGTGCCGAATCGACATAAGGAGCGCGTGAAAAATCGTCTTCTGCCAGGAGTTTTCGAAGCGGGAAAGCAAGGGCCAAACATAGAGAAAGACAAAAACCCAGAGTAAAATCAGGGCATCCGTAATCCCCCGAAGCAGAAAACGTAAAATATCCTTTCCCTGAAAAGCGATACTAAAGAAACGATGATCCAGTAAGAGGATAGCAAAGATGGGAAGAAGAATCAGCCAAATAATCAAACCTTCCTTCCAATTCCTTTTAAAGGAGCGGAAAAACATCCTGGCATTCCCGTCATCCTCATCCTTTACAATCTTCAAAGTGCAATAATACAGTGCGGTTGTGGATATGCCAAGCGTCACAATCGGAAGGGAGCAAATCACCCACAGGAAATTCAAAACCATAATATCCGCAAGTCTCCCCACAAAACGCCATATCTCATTATCATAATTAAAAAAGCCCTGAAACATCAATCTTTCCTCTCCTCGAGCTCCTGAAGATACGCCTTCGCATCCTTCAAAAAGCTGAAACAAATCAAAAGAATCACGAAGCCAATCGGAAATGCCGCAATAATCGACACCGATTGCAGATTTGCCATGGAACTTTCCGAGAAAACCAGGGCAAGCGGAAGGAGAATCAGGAGAATTGCCCAGAATCCCTGCACCCTTTTGTCCGGTTCCTCGCCTTCTTTCAAACTCTTATAGCTGTACTGCGATGCCACGAGGGCAATGGAGTCGAAAGAAGTGGCATAAAAGGCAAACATCGTGAGAAGAAGAAGAGCGAGCACCAAAGGTGCCAGGGGAAGTGCCTCCAGACACTGCACAATCGTCTTATAAAGGGAGCCTGTCTTCTCATAGATGGAAAGCACCGGAAGTTTCCCGAATATTTCCAGAGAAAGACTATAGTTTCCCAGCACCAGAAAACTCACAAACGTACTGCCCACCCCGAAGAGATATCCGCCGAGGATTGTCTGCCGTATGGTTCGTCCTCTGCTGATGCTTCCGATAAAGAACGGAGACGCCACGCACCATACCATCCAGTATGCCCAATAGAATATCGTCCAGTTTTCCGGAAAATGATTCTCTCCGAGCGGATCGGTATAAGTCGCCATCGTCGGAAAGTGCTCTACCATCTTCCCGAACGCGGAGAAACCGTGCTTCAGGATGAAATTACCCGCGCCTCCGAAGAAGAAAATGTAAAAGAGAAGCGAATAAAAAAGCCAGGTACAGGTCTTTGCCAGAAAAGAAATCCCCGCCATCCCCTTCAGTAGAGAATACGTATACACTGCACAGGTGATAAGCAGTATTGCAATCGTAAGACTGACCGTCGATACGCCGGGTAAGACCTTCTTCAAAATCTCCGCCATAAGCGGGGTTGCCACGGAGAAGGTTGTAGCCGTACCGGCAAGCAGGGCAAATACAGCCAGAAGGTCGATTCCTCTTCCGAGAAGTCCGTCCGTCTGTCCTTTCAGAATGGGACGACAAGCCTCGGAGTAGCGCTGCTTACTTCGCTTTCGTACGTGCAGCATAAAGCCGAAGGCAACGGCAAGAACCAAGTAAAATCCCCAGGGAATCGGTCCCCAATGGAAAAGCGTATACACCGTCGCCCATTCCTCTTTATTGCCCAGGCTCTGCACATAGGGTTCCCGCACATAAAGTATCCATTCACAGAGGGAATAGAACAGGATGTCCGCTGCAAGCCCCGCCGTGAACATCATACTGCCCCAGGAAAAGAAAGAATACTTCGGCTTCTCCTCCGGACTTCCCAGTACGATACTCCCATACGGAGAAAAAGCGATATAGAACGATAAAAGGAAAATAAACAAACCGATTCCCAGGTAATAGACTGCAAACTCCGATCCGAGAAAAGAACGAATCATCGATAAAATCCGGTTGGAGTTTTCCGGGAAAATAAAAAAGAAAAAGCAAAGGAGAAGAATTGCCAAAAAAGGAATGCCGCTGATTCCGAAATCCAATCTGCTTTTCTCCCCGCCCTGTTCTCTATTCCTCTGTTCTGAATTCTGCATAATTCTTTCTCCTCACCTTTCTGTAGGGAAGCCTGGTAATCTTCTCTATCTCCGTCCCCTCTCCATCCTCCGCGCCTTCGGACGCAAGCTGAAAGGCAATCCGGAAAAGGGCTTTGGACTGTCCCACTTCATCATTGTATACCGTTGCACGCATACTGCCTTTCTCTATAGCGGCAAGGCCCGCCTTCGTTCCGTCTATGCCGTAGATCCAGGGACGAAGGTCTTTCTGTACGCCTATCTTATCATACGCATCAATTACGCCAAGTGCCATATCATCATTGTTAGAAAGAATTAATTCAATCTTCCCCTGAAATTCAGGATAGAGCTGCATCATCTTACTCTGTGCTTCCGCCCTGCTCCAGTTCGCAATGCTATAATCCAGCCTTTCCAGCGGTATACCGGCGTCCTGAATCGTAGAGACCACATAATCCGTTCGCATAATCGAGTCCTGGTGTCCCGCTTCTCCTTCAAAAATCAGATACTGGAGCTTGCCGTCTCCATTTCGATCCAGCTCCGGAGGAAGCTGTCCCTCCTTCTCCGCGTCCTTCACATCCTCCAGAACCAACTCTCCCTGCAAGATACCGGACTGCTTGGCATCCGCACCGACGTAATAGAGCTTGTTCCACTGATTCAGGTCTTCTTCCACCAGCTCCCGGTTAAAGAAAATAACCGGAACATCCTTCTTCTTCGCCATATCAATGATTTCCGAAGGCGCAGTGCGATCCACCAGATTTACACAAAGCACATCGCAGGAATTCTGCAACATTTCTTCCACCTGCTCATTCTGCATAGCCTGACTTCCCGCCGCATTGTACTGGAGTACATTTACTTCGTACCCCTCTGCCCGTTTCTCGGCAACTTCCTTGTCAAAAGCGCGCATATAGCCGGTTAGAAACGTATCATAACTGTCATACAGGGTGACGCCGATTTTAATCTTCTTTTTTGCCTTCTTCTCTCCGGCATTCCCGCAGGCACTGAGATTAAAGAGAAGGAGAAGAGACAGGCAAAAAAGCAAAGATGCCTTTCCCCTCATTCTGCACTCTCTTATCCCGCTTTTCACACTTTTCCCGCTCTCCCCGTTTCTCACGCTTTTCTCGCTCTTCTCGTTATTTCCGTTCTTCCCGTCCATCGCGCCTCTTTCGCTCCGCTCTTCTTCCATCCCGAAAACGCCCCTTTCATCCAGCCGTGTCTCTCCACCTCTCCCTGTATGTTTCCGTCTCTACCCCGTCGGAAAGAGAATCTGCTCCATCTTATCCGTATACATATTGTTTGCATTGGCGATGTAGAAATTCACCTGATGGGACTCCGGAAGGTTTTTTCCTCCTGAAAGGCTCTTCCAGAGATACTCCACCGCGGTATACGCCATGTCATAATGGTCGATTACGATAAGGCTCCGAATCACCCCCTGATCCAGGTCATAAATCAGTTCTTCCGAATCCCCCACGCCGTAGAGTTCGATAAAACTCCGTCCGGTTTCCTCGGTATACCGCGCAGCAGAAAGCAGGTTGTCGTTGTCCAGCGCAACAATCGCATCCACTCCCTTTTTATGATTCTCCTCTTTCAGATCCTTTTCCGTCTCTCCCCGGTCTTCTATGACCCAGGCGATTTCCTGCTTTCCGTCCCGCAATGTTGTCTCCAGTGCCTTCAGACGCTCCTGCATATTCCTCTTCTGCTGATTTCCGGCAAGGATGCCGATACGCAGTTTTTCTTTCTTCAAAGGTGAATGAAGCACCTCTTCCGCTAGCGCTTTACCGAGTGCTTCCTCGTCCACGGAGAAGGAAGGAATCGAAAGTTCGGGAGCAACCGCTTCCCGTGCACTTTCCACGAGCTCGACCTTGACTTCCTTCGCTAAGCTGTTGAGAATCTCCCCCGTGCCCTCCGTTGCACGCAGTTCCGTAATAATTCCGTCCGCACCGCCTTTCACTTCCTGCTCCAGAATCCGATTCTCCTCCTGAATGGAGTGAAAGCGATTGGTCGTCACATAATTGTACTCCATGTTATAGCGTTTCATCGCGGCATTCAGTCCTTTTCGAAAACTCCCCCAGCCCTCCGAACTGCTATTGTCCAGTACGATGGAAATTCTGTATTTCTCCGCTTTATTGCTCCCCATGAATCTACCGAGGGAGAGAAGAAGCAGTAGGACTGCCACTGCCACTAGCGCTGTCGTGAATATCTGGTTTTCCTTCATTGCCGCTTCCTCCGTAAAATCCGCTTGCACTATGATGCATGCTGCTGTGCTCCATACTCTTCTGTGTCTCCTCCGTATACAGAATGGCAGGAAAGCGCAGCTCCACTACCGTTCCTTCATCCGGTTCGCTGTGAATCTGTAAGCCGTACTGCGCACCGAAGCGGAGCTGAATCCGCCTGTGCACGTTGATGAGTCCCACTCCGGATCCCCTCTTCTTCTGTGTGGAAAAGTCCACTTCTTCACTCTCTTTAGCGAGAAGCTCCCGCGCCTTCTCTTCCGTCATACCGAGGCCGTTATCCTCTACCGACAAGAGGACGATACTGTGCTCCCCTTCCTTCACCAGTTTTCCGCGCACATGGATTTCTCCATCCTCATCCATCCCTTCCATGCCGTGGTAAATGGCATTTTCCAGAATCGGTTGCAGAATCAGCTTCACTGTCAGGCAGGAAAGCGCTTCCTCGGAAACCTGAAAATCGACCGTAAACTTATCTTTAAAACGAATTTTCTGGATATTCATATAATTCTTCGCGTGCTGAATTTCCTGCGAAAGACGGATGACGTTCTTCCCCCCGGAAAGGCTGATGCGGAAGAAACTGGCAAGCTCCGTCACCATGAAGACCGCGTCCTCTTTCTTTCCGCTCTCAATCATCCACACCACGGATTCCAGCGTGTTATAGAGGAAATGGGGGTTAATCTGGGATTGCAGTGCATCCATTTCCGTACGCCTCTTCTCCTCCTGCTGCTCCATTTTTTCTTCCGTAAGCCTGTCAATCTGGGCAAAGGACTGCATAAGGCTCTTCCCCAGATGGATAATCTCCGTACTGCCATAGGCGGAAATATCGTCCATCGAAAGACGGTGCTCCCCCATTTGTTCCAAATCCTCATCTAATTTACGAATCGGATAGGAAAGACGTAGGGACACCACCTGGTTAAAAAGCAGGGCAATCAAGAGGGTAAGAGAAATCAGGATAACTACATAATAAAGCATTCCGCCCGGCGCAAAAATCCGGTTCCCGTCCCGCATGACGGAGACCATCTTCCAACCGGTATACCCGATGGTGTCCACAATCACCGTTTTCTCTTTTCCCGAAACCAAAGCACGGTGTACCCCGTCATCCCATTCGCCTATCTCAGCGGTATTTTCCTGAAATTCTCCTCTCAAAATCTCCCGCATCCTCGGATGGTAGATTAGATTCCCCTGTTTGTCGCAAAGATAAAAATAGCGGTCCTTATCCTCCCCGTTTAACTTCTGCATCATTCGTTCGATATTTTCAAAATTCATGTCTACAAGAAGAACGCCGTTGCTGTTCACCCCGCTCCTGCTCAGTTCCACGACACGACTCAGGGAAATCACCCAGTAGGTACGGAACGAAGGATCATTAAAAAGATTCTGCACATGGGGAAGCGAAAAATGCAGATTCTCCACCTGCTGTACGGCGGAAGTAAAAAAATCCTGCTCCACTACCCTCCTGTTTCTCTTTTCGGAGGAATTCGGCACTGCGGTAATCAGCTTCCCGTCACCCGAAAAAAGCGCAACGGAAACCAGGCTGTCCTTATGCGCTTCATACAAAAGATTCATGGATTTGTTTAAAGTCGAAAGATCCAGACTGGACCCTTTGATGGCACTGTAATACATCGCATCCGAAATCTGTCGCATGCTGACCAGATACTCTTCCAGCCGGTTGCTTCCCTGATTCAGAAGTTGCTCGGACTGCATTTCCCGCGCGTAATTCAGCCGTGCGGAAAACTGCACATAAAGCACGGAAGATAAAAACAGAATAATCCCGATCGATAAGAGCATAAAGCTCATCAGGATCATGTTATGAAACGAACGGAACGGGGATTCCGAAGCGAGCGGAAAGAAGAAGCCTTTCCGTAAGAAAACATCCTGCACAAAGTGGCTCTTCTCTCTCTTCTCCATTATGCCCCCTCTTGCCTCTTTCCGTTTAATTTGTATTTGGAAGGCGACATACCGAACTTCTTCTTAAAAGCATAACTGAAATAATTCGGGTCCGCATAGCCTACCGCTTCCGCTATGATATAGGTTTTCTCCTCTTCTTCCATCAGAAGACGAAGCGCCTTCTCCATCCGGTAATCCGTGAGATAGTTGATAAAACTCTTCCCCGTCTCCTTCTTGAAAACCGTGGAAAAATAGGCTGCGGATACATGCAGTTCCATAGAAAGTCCCTCTACGGAAAGGTCTTTATCCATATAGTGGCTATGTACTCGCTCCACGGCTTTCTTTACGAAAGACTTCGTCTTATCACTCCGCTTCTCCTGAATCTGTTCCTGCACCTTCACACAAACTTCTTTCATCCAGGCCGAAAGCTCCTCTATACTGAACTGCTGTACCTTTCGGTACACGTCCTCCTCTTTCGGGAAAATGAAACCCGCGTCCACATGATTGGAAAGCAGAAATTTATGAATGTTCGTCACCAGTTCCATGAGGAAAAACTGGTAGTCCTGCAAGGAAGGATTCTCCAGATTGCTGTTTTGCATGTAGGCGTCAATATCCTTACAGAGTTCCTCTTTCGAGGACATCCGAATGCTTCTGTATACATCCAGAAGCCGTTCCTCATCCAAAATCTCTCGATTCAGAGAAGGATTCTCCCGTTCCTCCGGGTTGATATCCGATATCGCAATTGCCTTTCCTCTGCCGTACAGCACGCGGTAAGAGACCGCATCCCGCGCTCCCATATAGGAAATCGGCAGATCCATAAGAGAAGAGACCGTCTTTCCGACTCCCGCCGTAATCGTCGCCTTGCAGACGTGCTTTGCCAGACGGCAGAGCGTCTCCAGCTCATCCGTCAGACGATAGCGCTCCTCCTCACTCTTTAACTGTGTGATGAGAACAGTGTCCCCCAGATAGGTAAAGAAACAGGAACGTCTGCTCTTCTGCATGTGTTCCTCCGCGAGCTTTCGAATCGACATGGTAATGAGCAGCGGATTGATTCCTTCCGGAGAAAGGCTGATGGAATTATGCAGAATCACCACCGCATAATACGGCCCGTTTAATTCAATCTGGTAGTCCAGCATCGTCCGCATCAGTTCGTCCTGTCGTACGTTTCCTTCAATCAAAGAGGTGTAGAAACTCTCCTGTAAGATAGGCAAACTCTCCAGATAATAGTTCTTCAAGTGGTTGATGTTCTGCTTCTCATCAAACTCTTTGTCCAGGCGATTATGCACTTCTTTGAAAATGCGGGAGAGTTCCCCGCTGTCCACCGGCTTCAAAACATACTCTTCCGCTTCCAGACGGATCGCCTCTTTCGCATATTCAAACTCATCAAATCCTGAAAAAATGACAATCTTAATAGAGGGGTAGAGTTCCTTCAGCTTGTGCGCAAGCGTAAGCCCGTCCATATACGGCATCTTGATGTCGGTCAGCACGACGTCCACCTGCTTCTCCTCGGCAAGCTCCAGTGCTTCCAGACCGTTCCTCGCATACCCGAGGAGATCATAGCCGAGCCCTTCCCAATCAATCGTCCGGATGATGGCTTTCACCACATCCTCTTCATCATCTGCTAAAAGTACGGAATACTTCTTCATTTTCTATCCCCGGCATACTTTTCTTCCAGCCGTTTAAACTGTACGGCACTGAGAATCAGCCCCAGGAGAATGAGTGTGATTCCTAAAAACGGATGAATCAGCATGCAAAACGATGCCACTAAAGAAATCAGTGCGAAAATCAAAACGAATATCCCGGCTTCCCTGCCATAGCCCTTTCTGTCTGAAACGGGCGGACGCTCCTTCGGACGAATACTCTCCACGTCGTGAAAGACCAATAACTTAATAGCGTAATATAGTAACAAAACCGTAAACAGCAGGGGAAGTCCCATCTCCTGCCAAATGCTCTCTATCATTTTCCGACTTCCCTCCCCGATACGTTCTCTATTTCTAATACTTCGATATATAGAATTATGTTTTAATTCTAGCGAATGTGCTTCCGCATTGCAAGGTCTTTCCGTTCCGCGCCTCCCGAAAAGGAGCCTTTTCCCTTGTTTTCTCCCGTAAAATACAAGCGCGGCAATTGACAGCACCGCATCCATTCTGTACTATCATTTCAATTATAAATTATTTTCACTCTGGATGGAGGTGTTTTTATGAAAAGCAGAGCATTCATTCAAAAACTGGTCGGGACGGCGATCCTCACTGCGGTTGTTTTATGCCTGCAACTCTTTCTCGGGAGCATCAAACTCGGTCCCTTTAATATCACCTTTACCTTGATTCCGATGATTCTCGGCGCGATTCTCTACGGTGCCGTGAGCGCCGCCTTCTTAGGCCTTGTGTTCGGGATTATGGTCTGTTTCTCCGTTGTGTCCGGAAGTGATGCCGGCGGGTTCATCCTCTTTTCTCAGAAACCCTTCCTTACCCTTTTCCTC
Organism: Lachnospiraceae bacterium; assembly: GCA_015258095.1. Taxonomy (GTDB): domain Bacteria; phylum Bacillota; class Clostridia; order Lachnospirales; family Lachnospiraceae; genus Oribacterium. Next base: position 27,856 of record JABZIV010000001.1, on the reverse strand, counting down.
GTTTTATTGAAAAGCACCGCTGCCGGGTACCTTTCGGGTCTCGCTGCCGGCTTTCTACGGAAAAAAAGCCAATTGAAAGTCACGAAAGTCCTTCTTCCCGCCATCCTTGCTCCCATTGTCAATACCGGGATCTTTATCGCAGGACTGCTGCTCTTCTTTCAGGATACCCTGAAAATGTGGGCGATGGGCGCTCCCATTATAGATTACCTGCTCTTCAGCATTCTCGGCGTAAACTTCGTGATGGAGTTCACCATAAACCTTCTCCTGATTCCGGTTATTTTACGCATACTGGAGGGAATTCATCTTACCAAAACAGAACTGGAGGAACAATGATTCTTGCGATTGATTGTGGAAATACCCATACCGACTTCGGTTGCATCGATGACACGGGAAAGATTCAGCAGATCTTCACCATGGAAAGTAATCGAAAGAAAACCAGCTATGAATATGCTGCGGATATCGACGAAATCTGCACCCTCCTGAAGATGGATGTCCGCGCCTTCCATGCGATGGTACTGTCCTCCGTCGTACCGGTACTCACCGGCTCTTTTCAGGAAGCCGCGAAGATTCTGGGCATAAAGGACTGTCTCATTGTAAAGAAGGAAAATGTCTCCTCTCTCCGCTTTCCGGATACGGTGGGGGAAGAAATCGGTCCCGACCTCATCGTCGCCGCTGTAGCCGCAGTAAAACGCTATCCGCTTCCTGCTATTATCATTGACATGGGAACGGCAAGTACGCTCACGGTCATTGACCGCGAAGGCAGCTTCTCCGGCGGGGTCATCCTTCCCGGTGTCGGCATCTCCATGAACGCTCTTGCGAAGGAGACTTCTCTTCTTCCCTCGATTGACGTTGCGCCGGCAAAGAAGCTGATTTCTCTCAATACCATCGACGCCATGCGTTCCGGCATCATTTACGGAACCGCAGGCTCTTTAGACGGTATCATTGACCGTTTCCTGGAAGAGCTCGGGGAGGAGGCCTCCATCCTTGCCACCGGCGGACTCTCTCCGCTCATTTGCCCCTATTGCAGGCACCCTATCACGGTCGATGAGAACCTTCTTTTATCCGGCCTCTGGGAAATCTGGAAAGAGGCAAAAGGAATAGAATAAGGTCGAGAAGAACGAGAAGGGCGAGTGCAGGAAGGTCTCCTTCCGTACCCTTTAGGAAAAGTCCTACAGGGGAAAGGTAGGGCAGGAGCCGCGTCTTCTCTCCCAGTGCGGAAAAGTCCATAAACGCGCCGCCGAGAAGGCTGAAAAGCAATCCGAGATGAAGGCCGAGCCCCGTTTCCGCCCCCTCTCCGAGAACCTTAGAAGAGAGCCCTTTCGAGAACGCGAAGAGAAAGAAAGCGTAAAGCACAAGAGAAAGTGTCGTAAAAAGAGAAAAGCGGAGCTTGAGTGCAAGGGCAAAGGCTATACTCAGGAGAAGGTAGAGCAGCGCGTCGCTCATAAACAGGCGAAGTGTCCCGCCGGAAAGGCTCCGAAGACGTCCTTCCACCTTCTTTTCCTCCGACTCGCCGTAAAAAGCGGAAAAAGAGAAGAGATAAAAGTAAAGCAGAAAGGCGTAAACCGCCTCTTTTTTTGGCATAAAAAGCGTCTTCTCCTCCGCACCGTTCTTCCTTTCTATCGTAAACAAAGGCGTGGTGCGTCTGTACTTTCGATTATTCTCCATAAGTACCTTCTCTTCTTTCTCCGTCGGCTTTCTGCCGAGAAGCGAGGAAAGATAGGCTTTCTCTGTACGCATCGTACGCTCTCTTGCCACATACGCCGCAACGATTTCCCGCACCGCCATCTCCGAAAGGGAAGACGAGGACGTTTCATATAAGAGCTTTCCCCTTCCTTCTTCGTCTCCCGTGTAGCCTTCCTCAATCGTCAGTACCCCTTCTTTATCCCCATAGAGAAGCTTCTCTTCCGCTTCCTTCTCCTGAACCGAATAAAGAGAAAGACTCTTTTCCGTTTCTAAATCCTTTATCAGTTCTTTACTCCAGTCACCCCTATCTTTCTCTACAAGATAAACGGCGAGATGCGTTTCCTGTCTGTCTTCCGCATATTTTCCGAGAAAAAGGCAGAAAAAGAGGAGAAGGAGGCAGCCCGCCACTCTTCCCATCCGGATATATCCCCTCCAGAGGGGAAACGGAAGCACGCGCATCATCAGTCCCGCAGTTCTTGCTTTTCCGACCGCCTTCGTCCTACAGAAAAAGAGCAGAAGAGAAAACAGGGACAAAAGAAAAAGAGGATAAAAGAAAGGAAGGAACGCGGAAAAAGGATAGCCTCTCCTTAAGCCTTCCAGAAGAACCGCCGTAATACTGATGGGTGAAAAACGGGCCAGCGAAAAAGGAATCTTCCCGCTACTAAACAGTCTTCCGGTGAAAAGCAGAGTGAGGAAGAGTAGGGTGAGACTGAGGTTTTTTCCCAGACGCGCATCCCGCACAACGTGAAAAAGCCCCAGAAAGAAAAGAAAAAAGCTAAACAGGGAAAGCAGAAAATAGAAGAGAAAGACCAGCATGCCTTCCCCCGAAAGCGCCAGGACTTTTCTTAAGGAAAGTTCCGCGAAAAGCAGCATCGGAAGAGACAGAAAGAGAAGCACAAGCCACTTGGAAAGATAGAATCCCTTTCCCCCCATTTGCCGAAAGCGGGATACAATGCCTTTCTCCGCCTCCTCCGGAACCGCTGCCACCATGGACAACGCCGTAAAAGAAAGAAAGAGAAAGAGAAGTGCGGAAGAAATCCGAATAAGAAGCGCTGTAGCCACATTGGACTCTATATCCGTATCCTGAAAAACCAGCTGTCTCCGGAGCACCGCACCGAGCAGCCGCTCTGATGCGGACTCGTACAGTGCTTCCTCCTCGTTTTCGGAAAGTTTGTCCCCGTACGCCGTGTGATATACGGAAAGGCTCACTTCCTGCTCCTTTTCCATAATCTTCATAATCGAAGTGAACACCGACTCCAGAATGGCACCTTCCGTCGGGCGCTTTTCGTTCAAAATCAGCTCTACAGGCTCCCCCTGAAAGCGATATGCCGTATAGAAGAAGTCCTTCGGAATGCAAAGCACGCCGACACTCCCCTCTTTCAGCTCCCTGTCAATCTCCTCCCGCCGAATCCGGTGCACTTCCGAAAAGAGCTCCACGTCTTCCATCTGTCGAATCAGAGTCTTCGACATGACGGTTTCGTCTTCATCTACTACGGAAACGGGAAAAGAGCGAAAGGAACCGGACGTTCCCCGAAAGAAAAAAAGAAAAAAAGGAAACAAAAGAAGAGGAAAGAGAAGCGAGAATGCCCCTCCTTTCCTGAAAAACAGAATCAAGTCTTTTTTTATCGCCGCAATAAAGCCGTTCACTAGCCCTCTCCCACCATCTTTCCCTCTTTCAGATAAACGATACGATCCGCCATTTCCTCCAATTCTCCTCTGCCATGGCTGATGAGGAGCATCGCCGTTCCCTGCTGCTTCATCTTCTGTAAGAGCGCTAAAATGCGCTCATACGATTCATTGTCACAGCCTACCGTCGGTTCATCCAGAAGAAGAATCGCCGGCCTTCTCATCAGGGCGGACGCGAGATGCACTCTTCTCTTCATGCCCCCCGAAAGGGCGGAAAGCTTCTCCTTCTCTTTCTCCGAGAGCCCAAGCTCCGTAAGGAGCCAGTGGGCTCTCGTCCGAATCACCTTTCCCGGAAGTCCCGTCACCTTTCCGTAAAAATACAGATTCTCTATCGCCGTCAGGCTGTCATAGAGGGAAATCTCCTGCGGCAGATAGGACAGGTTCGCCCGAACCTCCTCTGCCATCCGTATCTCTCCTTCCTGATACGGAAGAAGGCCTGCAAGCGCCTTCAAAAGGGTACTCTTCCCTGCCCCGTTTTCGCCGCGAATGCCGAGAATTTCTCCACTTTCTAAAGAGAGGGAGAGCCCCTTTAAAACTGCTCTCCCCCCTCTTTGATACCGAAGACCCAGATTGGCTACTGTGCAAATCTGCTCTCCCATTTATTGCGTTCCTCCCAGTACATTCATGAACGTACCCGCTAAACTCTGCTGAATCTTCTCTCCGAGCTCGAAGAAATCATCCTCGGAATAATCGGAGATATCCACGACCTTCTCCTTCGGTACGGAAAATTCCGCCTTTTCCGTGGTATTTAAGTTAATCTTTACAGACTCTAAATCCTTTCCGACCGACCCTAAGATACTACCGTACGAAGATAAGCCGCTGAGAACAAGTTCATGATCCGTACTGTCCTTTGCTCCGTCCTTTACGGTAAGGGTTGCCTCGCCGCCCATTCCGCTCGGGTCTTTTACCGTGTAGGTTCCATAAGGCATGATCGGCGACTTCTTTCCGATTTCGATATTGTACTCTAAACCGGTGATATCCAAGATTCCGTTTCCGCCGGAAATACTACCCTTCAGAGTCTTTCCCTTCTTCTCATAAGTATTGGAAAGGTAGTAATTCTCCGTGCTTTCGCTCTGCACATTGACCTGTTCTATCGTCTTTCCGCCGTCTTTTCCTACTTCCAGAGAGAAGACGTTTTCATTGGCACTCAACTTAATCTCACGAAGCTGCTTTCCTTCTACGGCAATCTCCCAGGTAAAGTTTGCCGCCTCTATACTCTTTCCGTTCTCTTCGGCTTCTTCCCGAATCTGCTTTGCAAGAGACGCAAGCTGTTCCTTCGCAGTCGGACTCTGTCCGAGACCCATTGCTTCATTCAGGTCGTTGCCGTACATCCCCTGTTCTATCAGCTTCTCCAGATCCGAATCCTTCTCTATCATGTCGGCAAGTCTCTCCAGAAAGCTCTTGATTTCATCCGCCTTCGGCTTAAAGGTATACACCTCTCCCTTAAACTTCTGCTGGATACCGTCGAGGCTGACCTCTTTCTTCTCTACCGTAAGATTGTCCTTCGTAATCAGCGTGGAAAGCAAGGCACTGTACTTCTTAACAAGTCTTTTCCCGAGCTCCTGATTCTCTTTCATCTCTTTCAGGTTCGGCGCATCCTTATCCTCTCCGGTCAGGTTCTTCAAGATGGTCTTATAATCTCCTTTGTAGAAGTTATCATCCACAACCGGAATCGCGAAACCGACCTGCCCGTCCATGTATTCTCCATACGCCTCCAGTACATCGCTTCCCATCAGCTTCAGTCCCGTGCTGATCTGGAGATTGCCCTTCTCCATGTCCGACTTCGCCTTAAAGGTAAGGGCAGAGTCTTTCAGGTATTTGTTAATCTCATCTACTCCCTTTACCTCTCCGGTAAGCACCATGGTTACTTCTTCCTTGGTCTTCTCTTTCAAGAATCCCAGTTCCTCCATGGACTTAACCTTCCCGTTCAGATAATCAAACTGATACTTCAGGAATTTCTGCTCCGGACTGGCATTTCCCCCGCCGAGAAGCAGATTCTTCCCGAAAGCAAAGAAAGCAACGCAAAGGAGCAGGACGACAGCCACAATCGGAATCAAGAGCTTCGGCAGACCGCTCTTCTTTTCTGCCGGATCTGCCACCGTATTATGAAATGTCTCCGGAGCGCTCTTCTCCTGCTCTCCCGCAGACGCCTGTACGGTCTCCTCCGCTTTCACAGCAGACTCCTGTGCGGTCTCCTCCGCTTTCACAGCAGACTCCTGTACGGTTTCTTCCGCTTTTACAGCAGACTCCTGTGCGGTCTCCTCTGCCTTTGCAACGGACTCCTGTACGGTTTCCTCCGCCTTTGCAACGGACTCCACTGCTACGCTCTTTCCGCTGTCCAGCTTCTCTCCGCAATATGTGCAGAAGCTATCCTGATCCTGTACCTCTTTTCCGCAATTCGGACAAATTTTCATCAAACCCTCCCTGTTTTAGTAGAAGTTTATCGGTTTACACAACTCATCGTAGCATAGCATAAAACATAATTCTTTTCAATTTCATGAAGCTTTTAATAAATAATTCAAAGGAATCCTTCCTCCGCGCCTCTCGCCCGCATTTCTGCGGCACTCTTCCTATTCTACAGAAGCGGAGCGATAAAGCGTAAGAATCCCTGTAGACAGCGTTTAAAAATACTCCGCTTTTTATCCCAGTCCCGACTCACCTCTCTCGACGTACGGAAAAGTTCATAAAAATCATCCGCCATGTCAAAGATACAGGGACTTTCATAAATCAGCACTCCATTTTCAAAATGATGATAGAAAGAGCGATAATCGAAATTGATGGTACCGACGGTCGCCATCCGGTAATCTACAAGAACCTGTTTGGAATGGAGAAATCCCGGTGAATACTCATAAATACGCACACCCGCCCGAAGAAGCTGCGCATAATAGGAACGACTGATGGCATAAATCAGCCTCTTATCCGGAATGCCCGGAAGTACAATCCGCACATCGATTCCTTTCCTTGCCGCATTCGTCAGCGCCCGACTCATCTCATCCGTGATAATCAGATACGGTGTCGTGATATAAATACAGTCTTCCGCGGAATTGATAAGGTTCAAGTAGACATCCTCTCCGACGGCCTTCCCGTTAATCGGAGAATCCCCGTAGGGCGCACAATATCCTTCTCCGGTAAAACGATTCCAGTGCCTCGGAATGTAGTTGTAGAGCCCTCTCACCAGACTATCATCCATAGCGTGCCACATCTCTAAGAAGAGCATCGTAAGCGTGCCGACCGCTTCCCCTCTTAAACGGATTCCCGTGTCTTTCCAGTAACCGTAGGGAGAGCGCACATTAAAGTACTCATCCGCCAGATTGTATCCTCCCGTGAAGCCGACCTGTCCGTCCACTACCGTGATTTTCCGGTGGTCACGGTTATTCATAAAGAGATTGACCAACGGCACGATAGGATTGAAAATCCGGCACTGTATCCCGCCTTCCTCCAGCTCCTTCACAAAATGGGGACTGATGAAGCCGATAGAACCGACATCATCATAGAAAAGACGGACTTCCACCCCTTCTTTCGCCTTCTTCAGAAGCAACTCTTTCATTTCCCCGAAACAGTCTCTATCCTCGATAGCATGATATTCCATGAAAATGAACTTCTTCGCCGCGGAAATGGCTTCCATCTGTGCCTCAAAGCCAATCATCGCTTCTTTATAGAATACAACCTCCGTGTTCCGGTAAACCGGAAAACCCGCATCGTTTTCCAGCATGGCAAACTGATTTCTTGCCGACTTATTCTCTTTCCCGAGTGCGTTCAAAACCAGATGGCTTTGGTCCAGATAGGGGAAAAGCATCCCGTCCGCCAGTTCAAACCGCTTCCGTATGGTCTTCCGAAAGTTCGTCCCGTACACCAGCATGTACAGCACCCAGCCAAGAATCGGCATCGCCATGATGAACACGACCCAGCTCATCTTGATGGATTGATTGGTTCGTTTTCCGATGATATAAAAAATGGATAAAACGGAAAATATCCGAAAAATAAGGGAAAGTACGATATAATTATCCACTAAAAAAACAAGGGAAATGTAGAACCAGGCAATCTGCAAAAGCACTGCCACAATCACAAACAGCAATCTCCCGATACTGTTTTTCTGATCTTCTTTATGCACCTGCCGCTTTCTCTTCGGCATACCTATACCTCATCTTCTTTCTCTTCGTTCCTGTTCTCAAGGAAACTCTCCAGATAACGCATCGGAAACGGGGGATGCGCAAGCGGTCGCACCGCGAGTTGCATCAAAAGAATCGGGTTGTCATCCGCAAGTGCCCGATTCAGATTCAGCTTTCCACACCGCTTGCAGCGATGCAGGATACTCCAGTCACCATCTTCTCTTGCGACTATGGCAATCGGCTCCATTTCCCCGTGACAGACCGCTTTCCGGTCTCCCGCCGTCTCATCCACATGAAGGCTGTAAAGACAATGCGGACAATGATTCCGATGCTTCGATCCCGCGCCCTCCGGCTGAATCTTCTTTCCGCAATGCGCGCAGACGAAACTCTCCAAGCACGCCTCTTTTCTGTAATCCGCATGGGGAATCTGCGCCTCCTTCGCTGCACCCCCTCGAGATTCCCTTCTCTGCACTTTGACTTTCTTTTTAACCGCTATATCTCCGTTTTTCATATCGTCTATAATCCCTGCTCATCCTTCTCAATCTCTTCCTGCTTCCTCAAAAATAGTTCTTTCAGGCTTTCAAAGGCAGGCAGAAAACTTTCCCTGATGAGCAATAACATCTCCTCTATCTCTTCTTCATTATAAATATGTGTAGCCAGATTTCTTTTTTTCAGCATCAATATCCAAACTTGCTCTTCTTTCAAGAATCCCACTCTGAAGGCAAGTTTTAAAATGTCTCTTGCAGAGCCCGTCTCCGAACCTTGTACGCCATCCTTTTCTAAAATAGCTTTCAGTGCTTTCCATGCAAGCTCAAAAGTAAGATTGAACTCTCCTATTATTCCTGTTCGATATATCTCATTCTCTCCTGCCAGCGAAAAGTCCGCTTTTGCAAGTACTGCCAAACAATTACAAAAGTTTTCAATCTTTTTCATAGATCTCTATTCCTTCGCGTTCAATATCTTCTAAAAGACTTGGAGAAACCTTTCTATGCATATCGATTAAATCAAATTCCAAAAGGCTCTCCGTTTCTTCCTGCACCCGAAAATAAAACGTATCAAAATCTCCGCCATAGACAGCAAGATCAATATCACTTCTTTCAGAATGCGTTCCTCTCGCTCTCGATCCAAACAGGACAAGCCGCTCAACACCCGCGTCTCTTGCAAATTGAAGAATCTCCTGTAAAACCCGCTCAGGAATCATTGGGACTTTCTCCATCCAAAACCTCCAAATCGCTTTTCTTCATTATAACAGGAAAATGCGCCCGCTCAAGGCTGACAGGAAAATGTAAGCGAATGATAGATTATCGTCAAAGTTTTCTTGAAAATCCCCTCAAAAATGGTACTTTATTTAAAATGATTGTTTTTCTCTCTCCCGGGAAAAGAAAGGTGGGTTCTTGCAGCAAAACGAGCCGGAAATCGTATTTTCCAACAAGGACGTCGTCCTCTTAAACAAAGCGGTGGGAATGGACTCCGAGCACGCTCTCGGCGAAGGATTTTATCCGATTTACCGCCTGGACAAGGTGGCGAGCGGTCTTCTTCTCTATGCGAAAAATGAAAGTGCCGCGCGGAAACTCAGCATCGCCTTGCAGGAAGGGAAACTGCAAAAGCGCTATCACATTCTGATTCCGTCGGAAAACGCGAACGGCGAAAAATTCTTGGAAAAGTACGCCGGGGAAGGGCATTTCCAAAACTTTCTGTATAAAGACAGTCAAAAACAGAAGATGTTTCCGGTGAAGAAACCGCGAAAGGGTGTGAAAGAAGCCTCTCTTCGTTACAAGGTTCTGAAAGAGCGAGACGGGCTGCTCCTTCTTGAAATTGCACTGGAAACCGGTCGTTTTCATCAGATTCGTGCCCAGTTCTCCGCACACGGCTTTCCCCTTCTCGGCGACGGAAAGTACGGCTCCCGGAGAAAAGGAAATGTTGCTCTGCACTGCTACAGTCTCTCCTTCCCCGACCCGAAAAGCGGGAAAGAACTGCATTTTCAAGCGGAAAAGAACTGCATTTTCAGATAAAAACGCGGGAGGACAGGAAACTGTTCCGGCTTCCGTATCCATTTATTCCAGCTTTGATAGCCGTTTTGCCATTTGAAAAAGGAGGATTTCATGTTCGTTGCAAACAATTGGAAAGAGTATCGCGTTCTCGACTGTTCCAGCGGAGAAAAGCTCGAGCAGTGGGGGAAGTACATCCTTTGCCGTCCGGACCCGCAGGTGATCTGGAAAAGTGAGAGGAAGAATCCGCTCTGGAAAAAGCTGAACGGCCATTATCACCGCTCCAAAGCAGGCGGAGGCGACTGGGAATTCTTCTCCCTCCCGAAAGAATGGCAGATTTCCTATCCGCTCGGAGAAAACGGAGCGGACGCACTGCATTTTCATCTGAAACCCTTCGCGTTCAAGCACACCGGTATCTTTCCCGAGCAGGCTGTAAACTGGGAATGGTTCTATCGCCTGATACGAGAAGAGAAAGAACGGCGCCGAAAACAGGGAGATACCGCGCCGATCAAGGTGCTGAATCTCTTCGCCTATACGGGCGGGGCAACACTTGCCGCCGCGAAAGCCGGTGCGGAGCTCACCCATGTCGATGCCTCGAAGGGTATGGTTTCCTGGGCGAAGGAAAATGCAGAGCTCTCCGGTCTTTCGAAAGCGCCCATCCGCTATCTGGTGGACGACTGTGTGAAATTCGTGGAACGGGAAATCCGAAGGGGAAATCTCTACGACGGCATCATCATGGATCCTCCCTCCTACGGAAGGGGGCCGAAAGGGGAAATCTGGAAAATCGAAGACAGCATTTATCCTTTCCTGCTTCTTGCCGAGAAGATTCTGAAGAAGGACGCGCTCTTCTTTCTCTTGAATTCCTACACAACAGGCCTGCAAGCCGGCGTGATGCAATATATGCTGGAAGAAATCATCGGAAAGGGAAGAACGGGGCAGGTCCGCTCCGATGAAGTGGGGCTTCCCGTAGCAGAAAACGGACGCATCCTCCCCTGTGGCTGCGCAGCCCGATGGGAACGAAGCGAATAGTCCCAAAAAGAAAGTGCGATACATTGCACGGCATTCGGAAAGCACAGTTCTGTAAAATGGCGGAACAGTGAGACAAAATCGCGGAATCGTAAGGCAAAAGGCGCCCTTTGTCAGAAAAAATTCATTGTTTTTGCCAGCAAGAACGGATAGTATTAAAATAGATTTTTAGTATGCGAAGGCAGACTGCATTTTAAAAAATAAAATTGAAAATAAAGGAATAAAACTGGAACAAGAAAGGACAGATTCATGAAAAGGGGTTTTACCACTCTTCTACTCAGTATAAGCGCTACAGGACTTTTTTCTACCGCAGCATTCGCCGCCGGATGGGCAACCAACCAGCAGGGACAGCAGGTTTATCAAAATGATAACGGATCCATCGCGACAAACACCTGGATCAAGATGAGCCAGAACGGCAAGACCGATTGGTACTACGCAACGGCAAACGGAAGCCTTCGGGCAGACGGATGGCTGAAAATCGGAGAGAATTACTACTATTTTGACTCCAACGGCATCATGCAGACCGGTTGGGTACAGGAAGACCGCTATTATTGCGAACCGGGCAGCGGAAAGATGGTGACCGGCTGGAAGTTGCTCAGCGCTCCGGAAGGCGTCAGTGTCGGAGAGGCGCGAAAGAGCACGAACAATATGTACTGGTTCTACTTCAACCAGAGCACCGGTGAAAAGCTCTATGCGAAGGATGAACGCGTAGTCGTGAAGTCCATTGATAACGCTTCCTACGGTTTCGATGAAAATGGAATCATGGTGACCGGTTGGGCGGAAACCGCCGATGCAAGTCCGGAGATCGCCGGCTATTCTTATTTTGCCGAAAAGACGCAGGGAAACTGGAAGATGGGACAGCGTGTCAACGGAACCTGGTATGCCACGGTTGGGCCGGAAAGAGACAGTTCCAGTCTCTCCACCGGAAACGTTGAGTGGTTCTACTTCAAGAACAACGGGCATCCCGCTGCCGGAAGCGGCAAGGTTTACGAGGTGCAGCGTATCGGAGACAAGCGCTATCTCTTCAACGCGAAAGGGAATCCGGTTTACGGCATTCAGAAAGGGAAAACCGCACAGAACGCGCCGGAAGGCTACTACTACTGCGGAAAGAACAAGGAAGACAGCTCCGTGAAAACCGGCAAAATGAACCTGATTGACGGCGACGGCGAGCATATCACCTGCCTCTTCGATAACAGCGGACGGGGCGTAACCGGTATCAAGCAGGACTACGCCTACTTCAACGGCAGATTACAGAAAGCGGAAAAAGGTTCCCGCTACCAGAAGATTACCCTTCCCGGACAGAACAGAGCCTATGTGATTAACGAATCCGGAAGAGTGATGAAGTCCAGAACGAAATACAGAGACGGAGACGGCAACAAGTGGTCTGTCAATGCGAGCGGTGTGCTGACTCTCGACGAAGGACTGGACAGTGTAGAACTGCAATCTCCCACGGTAACGGATATTGACTAAAATGAAAATTTAGCGTAGTATGAACAGGTCGCTAGGGGCGCTGTATGCTGAGAGGTGAAAACCGACCCTTTAACCTGACCCGGGTAATGCCGGCGTAGGGAAGCTATACTGTTCGCGCCTCCGTGCTTTTTGGCATCAAGGAGGTTTTTTTTATGAGAAAAAATACGGAAAAACTGGCATTTTCAGGCGTTTGCATCGCACTGTCCATGGTACTTGGGATGGTGAAGCTCTTCTCCCTTCCCATGGGAGGTTCCGTCACCGCCTGCTCTATGCTTTTCGCAACACTTCCCGGATTCTTCTTCGGGACCGGCTACGGACTTCTGTCCGGTTTTGCTTACGGCATCACAAGCTTCATCTTAAAGCCGGAATTCTACAGTCCCATGCAATTTGTCGTGGACTATCTCTTCGCTTTTACCGCGCTCGGCATTTCCGGCTTCTTCAGCCACAAAAAGCACGGTCTATACCTGGGATACATCGCAGCCTGCCTCGGACGTTTCTTCTTCGCCTTCCTGTCCGGCGTCCTTTTCTTTGCCGCGTACGCCCCGGAAGGGATGAGTCCGATATGGTATTCCTTCAGCTATAACATCAGCTATATCAGCGTGGAAGCTGTTCTTACCCTCGCCGTTCTCTCCGTTCCGGCAATTCACAAAAGCATTTACCGCCTGAAAGGAAACTTCACGGAAGGAAATGAGCTGAACGCCGCGCACAGTAAATAAAGCGTTTAGGAAGAAAACCTTATCTTCCGCCGTTTAACGCCTTCCAGAGCTTCGGAGAGAGCCGCTTTAGCGCTCTACTCACAAAATAGGCGAGGAAGAGGCAGTAGAGCGGGCTCAGAAGATAGAAAAGCAGTTTTCCTCCGTCCACCAAAGGGTCTCCCGCTTGATTAGGGAGACCCTTTTTTACTGCGCGGAAAATCCCGTTCTGCATAAAAAACCACGGGCGCAGAAAGAGATAGTGCGAAGCATAGAGGAAAAAGGTCATCCCGGATAACTCCCGTAGTGCCTTTCCTCCTTTTTCTCGAAGCACAGTGGAAATACCGCCCGAAGACAGGGCATCTGACGAAACGGAATTCCCTTTTCTCTGCGAACGAGAACCGCCGAGGCTCCAAAGCAGCATAGTGAGGGTCAGAAGAAAGAGTGCCATCCCCAGGCGATAGAGGACGGTCGACAGCAGGATTACGCCTATCCTGTGCTGCATAAGCGTGTTTCCATAAGAAAATGCGCAAAGAAGAAGCGTAGCACTAAGCCAAGCAAGGCGCATTCCGGAACACCCGAAATCACTCCTCTTTGTCTCTTGCTTTCCTCCCTGCCGCATCCCTTTTTCTTCTTCCCTTCTTTCTTCCCTGCCCTCTGCGCCCCAACTTTCGCTTCGCGAGGTCAGAAGTACGCCGACCGCGCCGCCAAAAGTATAGTAGAATCCCGCGTCTTCATTCAGAAAGGGAATATCGATCCGGAAATAGACGAGAAGCAGGAAAAGGCAGGGAAAGAAGAAATACAGAAGAGAAAGAAGCGGCTTTCGCGCATTCTTCTCCCTTTGCAATAAAAGGACAAAGAGCGCCATAAAAGGAAAGGCATAGGTCAAGAGAATCAACTGATAAAAGTACCAGAAAACCGGATTATAGCGATAAAGAAAAATTCCCTCAAAGATACTCTCCGGACGAAAAGACGCTCTTCCAAAGACGAGATAAAGTCCCGTCATACCGCTATTCCAGAGAAGATAGGGTAGAAGATAGGAGAAGAGCCTGGAGCGTAACTTCCGAAACCACACGGAAGCGGAATACAGCTTATGAAAGAACAGGAGCCCGCTCAGAAAGAAAAAGCCCGGAACGGCAGCCTCTCCCAGAAAGGAGGAGAAAAAGAACTCCATTTTCTCCAAAAAAGAAGTAGAAAAAAAGGCTGTTCGCGGAACAGCCTCTAAATCCGCCGGTGCAAAATGCGTACTATGCACAAAAATAACCAGAATCGATAAGAGAAACGTGTAGGTCGGCAGAGCAGAAAAAAAGCACTCTTCCCCCATGCTCCCTTTTCCCTGCTTCTCTACCGTAAACACGCCCTTCTCCTATCGCTCCTCATTTCTTCTTACATATCATCAAATTCAATCGTAAATTGTTCGTTCTGGCTCGCACGATGCGCCTTGTACTCCGAAACGCGCGCATTGATTCTCGCTACCGGATCCAGAATCGAAGAAATCGAAATGTCATGGTTCATATTGTCAATCAGGAGGGAAATGTACTTCGCCATGCCGACATTGATATACCACTCTCTCTTCAGAAGCTCCGGAGACTGATAAATCAAGTCCGTCGTCAGAACCCCTGCAAGCACACCGGATGCATAGGCTTCATCGAACTTGTTCAGACCGTTCGTAAACAAGCCGAAAGTACAGCAGGCGAAGACACGCTTTGCCTTTCTGTCCTTCAAAGCCTTCGCCGTATCAATCAGGGACTCTCCGGAGGAAATCATATCATCGATGATGATGACGTCCTTCCCCTCCACATCCGTTCCCAGGAACTCATGTGCCACAATCGGGTTTCTTCCGTTCACAACCTGCGTATAATCTCTTCTCTTATAGAACATACCCATGTCGAGCCCCAAGACATTCGCATAGTAGATTGCACGGTTCATTCCACCCTCATCCGGGGAAATAATCATCATGTGGTCCTTATCGATATCAAGATCCCGGACATTCAGGAGCAAAGCTTTAATGAACTGATAGGTACAGGACACATTGTCGAAGGAATCTCTCGGAATCGCATTCATCACTCTCGGATCGTGTGCATCAAAGGTCAGGAAATTCTCCACACCCATCTCGTGCAGTTCCTGTAACATCATGGCACAGTCCAGAGATTCCCTTCCCGAACGCTTATGCTGTCTGGATTCATACATAAAAGGCATGATGACATTGATTCGCTTCGCCTTTCCCGTCGTTGCCGCGATGATACGCTTCAAGTCCGCATAGTGGTCGTCCGGCGACATGTGATTCACATTGCCGAAGATGGAATAGGTCATCGAGTAATTCATGACGTCCACCATAAGGTAGATATCCATACCGCGAACCGTCTCCAGAATCTCTCCCTTCGCTTCTCCTGTTCCAAAACGGGAAATCTTCGAGGGTACGATATAATCCGATTTCTGATATCCGGAAAATGCAATCGTTTCCTTGTGTTCACTCTCCCTCTTCGCTCTCCATGAAACGAGATAGTCGTTTACCTTCTTTCCAAGCGGTGCGATGGACTGGAGCGGCATCAGCGCCAAAGGTCCTACCGGAATCCGCTCAATAAACTGCGAAGTTCTAGAATCTGCCATGACTTTCCTCCCTATCATACAAACAGCTTTCCATAAGTGTGTATACACTCTTTTTCTTTAAAAATACAGGATGAAAAGCAAAATGTCCACGCTTTCCCTCCTTCTTCTATGGCAAAGGAAATCCTATTCCCTATCCCAAACGCAAATCTCTTCCATACAGAGGGATGATCTCGTAGTCCGACATCATCCGGGAAACCACCCGATCCGAATACAAGTCTTTCAGCTCCCTAAAGTTCAGATTCGTAGAAATCAGCATCGTTTTCCGAAGCAGAATCCGCTGATTCAGAAGATTAAAGAAACGAGATGCCGTAAAGGAATTCGAGAACTCCGTTCCGAGGTCGTCCAGAAGCAGAACATCCACTTCCTCCACGAATTCATCCTCTATCCCCTCCCGCATCAGCCTGGAAAAATAACGGAACAGCCCTTCCGCCGTGAAATACAGAACACTCACCCCCCGGTCAAGGAGTGCTTTCGCGATACAGTGGAGAAAGAAGGTCTTTCCCGTACCCGTTCCTCCGGTAAAGATGAAATTGCCTTTATTCTCCGGATAGTTCTGACAATAATTATAGAAATAATCGCGAAGTTCCTTCATGTAGGCTCTGACCGTCTTGTTTCCGGTCTGCGCCTTCGCTTCAAGATTGTCAAAGCGTTCCAGCTGAAAGGCGGAAAAGTTCTCCCGGGAAAGAATCTCTCCCATCTTGGACTGCTTATAGAGAATCTCTCCCTGTAGTTTCAGAAAGCAAGTACACTTCTTTCCCTCGTAAATTCCCGTGTCTTTGCAGAGCGTACAGCTATACTGCGGTTCCAACTCCTCTACGCTATACCCTGCGTTCCGGAGCAGCGCCTCTTTCTTCTCTCGAATCCGCCGAATCCCCGCACGAAGTTCCTGTACGGCAGTCGCGTCTCCGCCTACCGCCTTCTCCACAGCCTCGACCGAGGTTCTTCTCAACTCCTCCTCTAAAGCGGCATAGCCTTCCACCTTAGCGAGGACTTCCTTCTGCTTCTCCAGTGCGGTCTTCTCGGCACGGAAGCGTCTATCGGAGAGAATCTCCTGTATCTCATGGAACTGCTCTTCCGTCAACGCCATTCCTTCGTTCCTCCCTGCTGTAAGAGATTCATCGCCTTCTCCTTGGCAAGAGAATCGTAGTCCACTTCTTCCTGCGTAAAGTTCACAAAACGATTGCTCTTCTTTTCTTCCTTTCTCCCGTTGAATACCGGTTTCTCATCGAGCGCCTGCCCGTTCTTTATTCCTTGCGCTCTACTTTGCAAGGCACTCTTCTGCGCCTTCTTCGTCAACTGGAAGTTCTGTATCAGCTCCCGCGCTTCCTTCACCGTCTTGATGCCCTGCTCATGCCAGTTCAGTGCGACACTCTCCATGTAGCGCGGCGCCGTCTTCTCGATACTTGCGCAGTAATCGAGTAAAAACTCAACGAGCTCCGCATCCATCTTGAGATTCCCCATCATATACTCAAACTTCTGGACATGACTTCGCGTTACGCCGCCCGGAAGGAGATGCTTTGCAACATAGAGCACGCCTTCAAACTCTTCTTCGGAAAATGCCGTGCCTTCCTGCACCTTTTCATCGTAGAAAGAAGGCTTCGTAAAATGCTTCGCCTGCTTTCGATCAAAGTCCTCCTCGGAAAGTCTTGCAGCCTCCTCGCTTCGAATCTCCTGCTCCACTTCTTCCGTCGTGCCTTCCGGGAAAATGCCTCTTTTTTCCCAATAAAAAATAGCCCTCTTGATGTCATGATCAGTCAGGTTCAGGGCATCCGCAATCGAATGCACCTTTACACTCTCCCGCAAATGGCGCAACAAATAGAGATAGACACGAACATACTCCCCACTAGCCTCTGCTAAATATTCATCTATAAAGGAGTTCGGTACGCAGGTGATCTCCACTCTGCTCCCCTCCTGTAATCGTATCTCCATCTCTTTTCACTCCAAGTCTTTCCTCGTTTTTTATCCGAAAAGAATCATAGCACAGGCAGAAAAACACTTCAACGGAACTGCTCCACATCTTTATCAACAGGACTTATCCACAGCATTGTGGATAATGTGCATTTCCTTTGTAGAATTATCTACAATCACGTATTTACTGGCTTTTCAGCAGTTCCTCACCTATGAAAATCTCTGATTTATCCACAATCTATAGGTGGATTTCCAAAAATTGGAAATAAAGGAAATTATTTTCTTTTCTATTGTAGGAAATCTATCCGTTTGCGTCTTAGCTAAAGAAAAATCCTCTTCACTGCCTAAGCAATAAAAAGGATTTTTCCGCTTCTTACAAGAGAAAAGCGAGACAATTCTACCCACCATCGCACCTTCTCTTTCTATCTTATTGTATGTGTTTCTTCTGTTTCTTTCTCTGTCCGATACCCCAGAAAAGGAGGGATGCCATCGAAAGTACTGCAAAACATCCATAGAGTGCCATCACACTGCCGTCACCGGTTGCTACCTGTCGGATTACACCGAGGACATCCGGTACTCTCATCTTCACTTCCGGTGTCGTAATCATCGGTCTGTTCTCTCCTTCTACCGTCGGAACCTTGGGGTTCGGAGAGGAGGGAGTCGGTCTCGGAGGTGTTCCTCCGCCACCACCGCCATTCGGGGTTGTTCCTCTACTGTACTGGTTGTTGAAGGCAATCTCGCCGAGCTTGGTCAGGCTGCCTTCTTTTCCCGCAGAATACACTGCGGAAAGATAAGGCGGAACCGGATTGTGTGCCGAATCGACATCGTACTCGCCAACCGTTACCAAAACAGCATATACACTGTTATCATACGTAAAATTGCTCTTTTCCCCGGGAACCTGCTTAATCAGGTATCTGTAGGAGCCGCTAGCGGTATAGGTCATCTCCTCAAAGGAAAGATTGTACTCCTTCTCTCCGGAGCCGGTTACCGTTAACTCACTGGGACTTGCCACCGGTGCATTCGGATTCGAGGGATCCCTCTCTATCACTACTTTATAACTTTCTTCCGGTGCATTTCCCGCCACACGAACCGTGACCGGAATCTTCACCGAAACATGTAACGCCGCCTGCGCCAGTCCACAGCCCGCAACAGACAGGAAAAGCACAGCTGACAGAAGCTTGCCGGTCCTTATTAAAAACTCTTTTGCTTTCATCTCCGTTACTCCTCCATCTACGGGTTTACTCTAGCCATGACGACTGCTCGCCCATTTGTTTCTAATGATACACAGGTAGACAGGGCAATGACCTGATCTCCTTCTTTCATGCCGATATCCCGATACGCTGTAGAATGTGCTTTCAGATAGTCTACAAGCTGCATCACATTTCCCTTCTTACTCTCCGTGTTGTAAATCATCTGGTCATAGGCATCGCACTCGATTGCCGCGAAAACCTCCAACTTTCTTGCCCTTCCATCCGGTAATACCAGATGTCCGGTTTTATGTGCATCGAAGTAATCCTGTTTCAAAAACTCCATCACATCCCCATACATCCCACCGTTATCCATGTGGTGCCCATAGGTCAACATATAGGGATCACTAAAATCAGGCTTATTCTGCGCACTGAGGAAAATCGCTCCGGATAAAGCGAAGTCTCCTTTCGCATCTTTATTGACATACTCCATATCGTCCTTTCCCTGGGTCATAGGGTAGTCAATGTGCGTTCCGTCTATGGTAATCCATGCCTTTACATCAGGGTTCAGCGCAATCAATTCTTGCAGACTCAACCTGGCTTCCTCCGGATTCCCGAGATTCGGCTTATACTTCAGAAGGTCTTGTCCCATAAAAGCACCGCTCATCGTGATGTAAGTATCCCAAAGAGAATACCCGCCATAGAACAGCATCAGAAGCATAAGGATCACAGCAAGAAAGGAAAGTATCTTGTCCCCGGTTCTAGCCGCCTTTGCTGCTATATTCATCGTATATCCTTTCTACTCCTTTTTTGTACACAGTGTGCACATCTTAAACTTAAAGAATCTTGCTTTTCCTTAAAGGAACTATCGAACCCTTCTTTAAATCTATAATCTGCATACTCTGTATTGCAGTATGCCCTCCGGGGAGACAAGCTCCCCGGAATTCATACTGATTCAAAACTTCCTATTAGCTCACTAAGTTTGGAGAAGAAGATTTGATTACTCAACAAGCTCTTCGGAAAGATTTTGAAACAAATTAATGGAATCGAGAGAAATTATTCCTCTTCCTTCTTGCGGTTAAAGAATACCACACCCAGTCCACCTGCTACAGCGAGCATCAGAGCATACGGTGCAACACTCATAACGATACCAGTCGGAGTGATAGAACCCTTGTGGTTCTGAATGGTAACTTTCGCACCATTCTTTAAAGCTGCAAATGCCGGAGTCGTGTAATTTGTTACACCCGCATAATCTGTCGTAATAACCGAAGAAACCTTATTTGCTTCGTCAGCCTTTACAGTCATGGTATAAGACTCTCCATTTTCCTCCTTAACAGTGATCATATCTCCATCTGTTAATCCATGGATATTGAAACCGGATCCACCATTCTGTACATCAAAGCTCTTCGGTGTACCTGCTTCGATGAAGTCATCTTCAGCAGTTGCTGTACCTTCGCCTGTTACCTGATATCTCTCAGGTAAACCGGTTGTCATTCCGGTTTTATTTGTCGGATTAATCGTAACAGTTAATTTAAACTTCTTATTCAAATCAGCAACCATATCTCCGGTAACTACCTTCTTAATGGTTACATCATGCACATCCTTATCCGGTGTATCCGGTGTGATTGGAGGCTTATCCGGTGTGTCGGGCGGAGTATTCTCTCTACCGTAGTTATTGCCTACGTACTCCGTCTTAGCATTCAAGCTTCCATCTGCGTTCATTCTGCTGACCGTTACCTGAGAGTGCTTATTTCCGGAAGCATCCAGGGTAATGATAACCAGTAACTTATAGGTGCTTTCATCGTAACGGATACCTTCATAACCATCATTACGCTCTGTCATATTAAACAGATAGTAACCCGGTCCAGGGAACTTTGTGGTATCAACAGTGATATTTCCAGACTTCTCGAAATATCTTCCATGAGCATCCAAAGGCAAACCTAATCCATCTGCCGGCTTAAAAGGAATCTCTGCGACCTTCACAGCAACATTGTCGTGCGTATCCGTCGGTGTTCCAAGTTCTTGAATGGTTGAGTTTCCATCCTTAAAGGTATGCGTAGCAGAATCAAAAGCAACATCGAAATGGAAGGTTGTAGCCGGTGCATAGGTATGACCATCGGTATACAAAACTTTCTTAATTACCGGTGCCGAGAAGTTCTGTGTCGGCGCTGCAGCTGCCCCAGGAGCGGCAAATGCAGGAAGAGCCATTGACATTACCATCATTCCGGATAATGCCAGAGTCGCGAGTTTGTTTACATTCTTTCTCATCGTTTTCTCCCCTTTTTAAAAAATAGTAGAAATGTGTGATTTATAAACAGAAGGTACGATCCTTCAATTTATTAAGATACAGTGAATCTCTTATATTCTTTTCTCAAAAGTCGATATAACAACTAGTTGAGCATCTCTTCCGATGCAGATGCAGCTGCTGTTGGAGACGCCGGAGTCGCCATTTCAACTCCTTTCGTCGGTCTTCGGTGAACCGAAGTTCTTTTCCAACTTTGTTCTTCTTCAGCAGATGTATCTGCATCGGAAGAGATTTTTTATAAGATTTTCAAGTTACTTGGTAGGTTGTTTCTATTTCAGAAAAGATTGGATCTATACTTCCTCTCTTTTCTTTTTCTTTATGCTGAGGTAAACCCCAGCCATAAATGTAAATCCACAGAGACACAGCACATACGGTGTGAAGTCTCCTCGAAGTCCGGTCGGAACCAAAGTAATTTTCGGGTTCTTGAAGATAAACTCTGCTCCCTTGTCGTAAATGTCGGTAGTAATCGAGTATTTCTTGTCTCCAATACTAACTTCCTGTACGTCTATCGGGACACTACCATGATTCTTCTTTACTGCTCTAGCAACCTCATACTTCTCGTCTTTTAACTCAAGGACTTTATAGTACAAGTCACTATCCAGATTCAAGCTAAGAGACTCGCCATGCTTCAGGCTTACTCTTATCAAGTGCGTGTTAATCGTACTGCCATCCGCCATCGGAATCGCAAGCGCGCTTGTGTAGCTACCTATCCGTGAGTCTCCCGGATATTCACTCTTCCACTTCAGAGCCATTGCATTGCATTCCGTATCAGTAAGCGGAGTAAAGGTCGATCCATTTAATCTGTATAAAGCAATATAGAAATTGAACTTCTCATTTCTAGCTTCCTGCGTAAAAGCCGTGCCGCCAAGCTCTTCAACAACCTTTCTGATGGTGATAGTCTTGTCATTGGTGACTTGGTTGTATTCATTTCTAAAGACATAGGTATTACCACCTTGTCCTTCGTTCATATTATTGAAGTCTTCGGTTATAGATGTATTGTCTTTGCCGGCAAACTTATAGCCAAATGTATCTGCATCGTCGGCTTTGATAATTGCGCCTTTATCTACAAACTTCTCAAGGATTTGATACTTTTTGTCCAGTGGTAGGTTATCAATTTGAATTGTTATCCGATCATATTTCTTATTTTGCCGCTCCCCATCTACAAAATCCTTCTGGAAGGGGAATACGGTGACATCGTAGCCATCACTCGTACGGAATCTCCGCTCATTCTGGAAAGAACCATCTACCCACAAATCATCTCCAAGATTGATTGTAGTCAATAGCCTTTCGCCTGATCCATCCTTTTCACTCTGCCGGATTTCAAAGCGAATATTCTTAATGATTTTCTTTCCTAAATCGGTCAGAGTGTTTGTGCTTGCATCGTACATCTTCCCATTGATACCGATAAAGCCCTTGTTTATCTTTAAGTATCCTTCTTTCTCCGGATGAATAATAGGCTTATTATAGGTCTTCCCGGGTGGCGTCTCTGTCGAACCGTTCGGATTTTTCTTCTTATACGTTATTTCAGCCTTCTCGTTAGTGAATAGTCCCTTTCTGCCGGCTGAGGTATTAAACATATCTTTCGGCTTTCCCGAAGGGTCAGTATATTCGCGACCTAAATATGTCTTATAGATGTCATTTAAGTCCGTTCTCGCCTCACCCGTATTCGGATAAACCGCATAGGTCCCCAAGAAGTTCTTTGCATCATCCGTCGGTTCTACTTTCGCAACCAATCGGATATCGTAACCTGCCGGAAGAGAAAAATCAGCGGGTTTTGTCTTTAACGTTAATGTCCATACATCTCTGCCATACTCAGAACTATATCTCTTTGTCGCATTAACTTCGAATCCTTCCAGATCCATAGCCTTCTGCTCAGCTTCAGACAAGACATGGTCTACTTCTACACCATTATCTTTCATCTTAACCAGCTGTCCGGTTAAGGCTGAATTATTTTGATGTACCGGCTGTACATACTTTGTCAAGATATCGGTAATCTCTACATTCTGTACCGCATTCCGAGATACTCTTTGATAGATTCCCCGGAATGCATCGGAAAGACTTGCGGGAGAAGTTGCCCCATAACACTTATATTGAACTCCATCTGCAAGAGCCTTCTCTCTCCTATCCGGATGCATCCAGTAATCATCCATATAGCCTTCGCGATTTGGTTCTTTAACTTTAATATGCTCTCCATCCGAGTTATAGGCTTGTCCCATTGCGAAATCATTTAGATATTTCCAATTGTCGCTATTTCCGACTCCAATGCTGTAAAAAGCATCAACATTGGACAGCTGGCTTAACTCACCTCGAGCCTGGTTTAATGCCGCGAAGTTGATACTGTACCCGTTACCGTAACTCCATCCTTTGGTATAATTCCTACGAATCATATAATAGTCAGTGGCGTTATCTCGTTGTGTATCATCGTAAACACCATCTTGATTAATCGTCGCAAACTTCGGATTACCACCGGCAATAAAAACAACTATCTTCTCAGCATCACTTCTTACTTTAGAACCACTGTTTATACGCCCAGACGTTGGTCCTTCATAGTCTCCCTGTCCCATGAGCGCCTTAACATTCTTCATGGCAGAAGCATAGTTTTCTCCACTGATAACAGTAGCCCCAGTGACAGTAGGTGTAAATGTACTTTGTGTTTCATCCAATGAATTCAAAGTACTTATGATGTCCTGCGGATTGGCTGTAAAGCCTTGAACATGCTTTGTATCATTATAGGCTTCATCTGTTATATTGAAGCCATCGCTCTTTGCTTCGTCATCCTCAGCTTCCGAAAGCCAAGCCGGAGTTCCACCCTTTTTCCCTTTAAAGTCGCCAACGATGTTTAATGCTTTCTCATTCGGATCGGCACCAAGCTTAAACTGATTAACTTTGATCTTCCCATCATTATTATTTTTATAGGTTAAATCATCGCTATACTTCCCTTTAATACTGGGGCCGTGATATCCTTTGTCTCCGTCCATCGTGACCAGCGCATACCGCACATCACAGTCTGCATTGGACAACTTTCCCATGAACTTCTTCAGCTCAGCTTTTACTTTCTCGGACTTTCTCGCATTCCTAGATACATAATTTCCTTCGCTCAGCTTATTTGCTTTCTCATTAAAGCCAAAATCCGTTGCCATCACGGCTGTATTATCATAGACAAAGAGAACATCCAGTTTCTGCTTCGTTTGCTGCTTTTTCACCTGCCCTGTAAGGGTTAAATCATAAGTTCCATTCTTATTATCCGTGATAAACTTCTCATTACTGAGAGTCGGCGTAATATTCTTCTCCTGTTTATTCTGAGTGGCAGGATTTACACTGTATATAAAGAAGAAATCTTTATATTTACAATCTGAACCCTGTTCCCAGGTTTGCATGTTGCTTCCATCAGTATCTATATAGGTAAACCAATGATCATCAACATAATATGCCTCGCGCCCATCTATTTTCTTTGTAGGCTTAGCACCGCCATGAAAATCCTGCCATCTGGCATAACGATTTGCATTATACAGGCCATAATCTTTCGCTTCAGAATCAGCAATTCCACCCACATACTCAAATCCAAAGTTAGGAAATGTCTTATATGCTTTAGAATTACTTTCGTTTACTCCCCACTGATAATAAACGTCATTATTATTGGGACCGAGCGCTTTATCTTTCACCTTGCGAACATACACAGTCGGTGCAATCTCTCTGAAATTACGATCCACGTAATGGAAGCGTAATTCATATATTTCCTGTCTGCACTGTTTCCATGTCACAACAAAAGGTGAAAATGAACGAACAACGAATTCTTTGGTTATGCCTTCTTTATTAGCTTCTCCGCTCTCGTCATTATCCTGTTTGGAAAAATTTGATACAGCATCCGTCTGTTTTTCATCTTGTTTACTATTTTCCTGAATCTTCCCCTGTGCCTTAGCCGGGTTCGATTCCGCATTACCTAATGCGCTACCGTTCTCGGCGATGGCTGGAGCTGTCGCTTTATCCGATTCTGCACGAACTAATGTTTCAACTCGCTGCACTTTACCGGTATTCTTTTCTTCCACAATATGGTGAACTTCCACTGCTTCCGCTGTAGTATCTTCCGGAACAGCAGTCTTATCAAAGGTAAGGCGCACAGAAACAGGAACCTTCGGTTCTACTTCTTTCGTTCTATCTGTCTTGCTTACGAAGCGAATATCCAAAGCATCGGAATCATCATAGATAGCCTGATCCTTCATCGCCTTGACTTGCTCTTCTGTGAGCTTCTCGCCCTCTTTCTGTCCTTCTTCTTCCGGCTTCACAAGGCGCTTTGCCTCAAGAACAACATCCTCATCGAATGCGTCCTTGTCATAGAAGACTTCAACCGTTGCGAAGTTCTCGATTTCGGCGTTCTGGCTCTTTCTGCCGAGCTCATTTAAGCTGTATTGTGTAAATCTTGCCGACTGTAACTCACCAAGGAATTCATCGTAGTGCGCTACCACTTCTGCCAGGAATCCATTTCCAAGCTTCTCTTCCGCGCGCTTCTCCGCGTCTTTCTGTCCGACAGTTTCTTTCTCTGTCTCCGAAGCTGCTGTCTCTTTACTTTCTGCCGCAGTCTGCGCTTTCTCTTCCGTCTCTGCTGCCGCAGCCTCTACCTTTGTTTCCTGCTTACTTTCCTCGGAAACAAGGCGCACTTCAGAAGCTGCCGCAGAACTGCTTTCCTGAGCGGCGCTTGTGCTCTCTTTTACGGAAGTGCTTTCTTTCTGTGCTTCCGTAGCCACAGTTTCAGTAGCTGCTTTGCTCTCTTCCGACTCTTTCGCAGCAGTGTTCTTCACTTCCGTGCTTTCCACTGCTTTGTTCTCTGTATTCTTCTTGCTCTCTAGAGCTCTGTTCTTCTCTTCTTTCTTCAGCTTGGCAAGGAGTTCCTTGAAAAGCTGTTCCTTCGGAGAAACCACAACCTTCGGGTACTTGTTGCTATCTACGGAAAGTTGGAAGGTGATTCGGTGATCCGACTTGTTCTTATATAAGAAGGTAATCAGCTCACTGCCGGTCAGTTCCGTACTTCTCGGAAGGTTGCTGTCGGAAGCAAGCTCTTCACTTGCTTTCTTCTCTGCCTCTTCCTTCTTTATCGCTGTCTCTTCGCTCTTCGGGAAAAGCTGGGAAATCTGACTGTTTCCATCATAGAGAAGCAGGCTCTCCTTACTTTCCTTACGAACAAGGTTGTCCAAGTCCTGTGCATCTCTCTCCACAAAAACTTCTAATCCCGCTTCCTCTTCCGCTAAACTCTCGGAAAGCCCTGCGGAAATGCTGTCCAGCGAAATCTCATAAACTTCTTTCTCCGGGGAGAAAACTGCTTCATACTCTTTCTCTAAATCCGCATCCTTGCTGTATCCCTTGAAAACTTTGTCGTTTACTCTCTCCCCTTTTTCAATCGCTTCCTTCGCCGCTCTTCTCAGGTCTTCCCCAAGGAGCTGTACCTTCACTTCGGTACCGGAAACGGAGATGGCATTATTCTGTTCGTCTTCCTGCGCTGCACGTCCCGGAAGCGTCATACCCTGATAGCCGGTAAATAAAAGGCACGCAATCAGAAGCATGGATATCTTCTGCTTCATGCCTCTATTCATATTCACAATATGATTTCTTTCCTTCTTGTTCATCATTGCCTACCTCTTTACAACACCTGCTAATACTCATTTGTCTCGTCAGTACAGTCCGGGCTCGATGTTGCGGGCGTTCCTCCTCTGTAACTCACTCTATACTTCTGACTGTATCACCCGATACAATCCCTACTCTTGTCCCGATTCTACCAAGCTCCATTTCTTTTTCAATAGACCTTGCTTAAGAGGGGTCTAAAATGTCATAGAATCGGTTTTTGTGTTTCCCTTTCGGGAAAAATCCCCTTTACATGAACAATTGATTTACCTTTTTTCCTTCTGCGCTATGCAGTGACTTTGTAAATATTAAATTCATGAAGTATATTTCGAACCGTCTTCTAATTTTAATAAATATTTTTTTGCATTTTTTTGTTTTTTCTTTTTTTAATTTAATTTTTCTCGCCTTCTGCTTCGATTTTCAGCGCATTTTTGGGCTTTTCGGCGCATTTTCCCTTTAAGTCCTAAACCTTATCCGAATGTGGAGTATAGGAAAGTAGCACATTCTCTGCTACAATTCTTTTATCTGAATCGTTCTGATGAACCACTCTAATTCTATGATTGAATCCACCTATACATTCTCCCCTTCTATCGCAGAAATACCCGTTCATAAACACATCTTCCATAAAGGAGAAAATCCTATGAAACGATCCCCACAAAAATCCGGTAGTCCTCTTCGCGATGATGTCCGAAAGTTGCTCTCGAAATTTATCCTGATGGATGACGACTTTATGCGAGTCGTCCTGAAAGATATCCGATGTACGGAGTACATCTTACAAACAATCCTTAAAAAGCCGAGACTTCGCGTCAAGGAGCAGGTTCTGCAAGAAGATCTCAAAAACTTGCAGGGGCGCTCCGTGATTCTGGATTGTTTCTGTACGGATGAGAGCGGGACGATCTATAACATAGAATTGCAGAACAAACGCTACGGTGCGAGTCCCCTTCGCGCCCGCTATCATGCCGGAATGATCGATATGCATATTCTGAAAGCCGGCGAAAACTTTACCCGTTTGCCGGAAAGCTATGTTATATTTATTTGCGGAAAAGACATTTTCAAAAAAGATAAGCAGATTTATCATATTCATCGTGTGATTGAAGAGACGGGGGATCCCTTCCCTGATAAAGCACAGATTATTTACATTAATACCGAGAAAAGCAGTGACGACGAACTGGGTCGGATGATTAAGGACTTCTATACTGAAGACCCGAAAGAGATTCGCTCCGCGGTTCTTGCACGAATAATCGCGGAATTAAAGATACCGAGCAAAGCGGAGAAAGGGGAAGATGCAGAGATGACCACATACTATGATCGCTTAAAAAGACAGTGGAAAAAGGAAGGGAAAGCCGAGGGAAAAGCAGAAGGAATAGCAGAAGGAATAGCAGAAGGAATCAAACAAGGCATAAACGAAGGCGCTGCCAATGCAGAGGGAATGATGGCTAAATTGATGGGTCTTCTGGTAAAAGAGGGGCGCATTGACGATATTGCGAAGGCTTCTGAAAGCAGCGCGTATAGAAAAGCGCTTCTGGAAGAATTTAATCTGGCTTAATTTCATGTAAAATACTTGCATGCCTTTTACATT
>JABZIV010000019.1 GCA_015258095.1 Lachnospiraceae bacterium | reverse complement strand
CAGAGACGGCAGACATATCCGTCCGGAAAGTGTGTATCCACCGTAAGCAGGGGCAGGTTGAAAGGTTTGTTCTCTTTTGCGAGTGCAGTGAGTTCCTCTCGAGCATAAGTGAAGAGCTTTTCGTCTTCAAAGCCCCAGTTAACCCAGTAGTTTTTCGGGAATTTATTCTTTCGTTTCCAGTAACTGTAGTCTTCAACCTGGACATTTCCGTGGTCTTTCATGAAGAGTTCTCTCCCGCCGAAGTAACCGACGGAACCGAGGAGGAACTTCTGTGTATAGCCTTCCTCTGAAAGAATGTCTCCGAGTGCGGTGACGGTAGGAAAGAAATGTTCCTGACTGTCCATCGAGTTCTGTTCGATGGAAATCTTTAGGGGAAGGCCGGTACTCTGTCCGAACATCGCCCCCATTGTCCAGGTTGCGCCGGGCATGGAGATACCGCCATTCCGCTTTTCTCCGGGGCCGGAAAAGTCTTCCCCTTCTTCTTCCGAAAGCTGGGTCAGCTCCGGGAGCAGATTCTCGGGAAAGGCTCCGCCGTGCGCTTTGTCCATAAAGGTCATTTCCGTCGATTCCATATAGATATAGATGAGATTTCTTTTCTTTTCGGGAAAATGAAGAGATACCGTCTTCGGATCCACGTAGTTTTCCTCAATAAATTTGGAAGAGGAAATCTGTGAGGAAAGATAGCTGCCCAGAGAAATGCTATCCCAGGCGTTCGCAATGGTCACAGAAAAGAAGCCCAGTCCGAAGAGAAAGAAGAGAAATAGCGCGTGCTTTCTAATAAAAAGAGTTACGCAGCGGAGTTTCGGAAATTTTGTTCCGTCTCCTCCCTTTTCGGGTCTTTTTAAGAAGAGGTAGAGCAGAAAAGAAAGCACGGTGAGAAGAAGGGCGGGGAGCAGAACCGTGAGGAGGAAAAGGTGAACCAAGTGCCCGTTTGCGCCGCCCATCGGCGCTTTGATATGATACAGAATTTCATCGACAGTCAGTTCGCTCCAGTTTTGAAGGAGATACTGCAATGCGAAGTATAAAAGGATAGAAAAAAATAAAAAAAGAAAGATAAAAAGGGAGAGGAAAATTCTCCACACGCCCCCTTTCTTTTTTAATTCCGTAGCGGTTTCCTGTATATTTTCCATTATGTAATGCCTCTTTTCTTCCGATTAATAAAACATAAGAATCATACTTCTTTTTGAAAAAGCTGTAAAGGAAGAGGGAAACCCCATATTTCAAAAAAAGCCGTAAAGAAAGGGAGAAATCCTACATTTTAAAGCTGCAAGGGAAGAGAGAAATCCTACATCTTTTTTAAAAATGCATAAAAACTATTGCCAGAAAAGAACAGGAAACCGTATTATATAAAAGTTATAAAAGTTTGTCTTAACAAAGTATAGATAGAGGAGTTTATAGACCGATGCGAGTAAAAAGAGAACAGCTGGAGTTTCTGAAGAAATTCAGATATATCGTAGAGAATGAAGAATATAAGAAGTTAAAAGAAGTTCCGAGACACGGGAGTACCAATACGTATGCGCATAGTGTAAGGGTTGCTTTGATGGCGTATCGCCTTGCAAAAAAGTGGGGAATGGATGCGGACAGTGCAGGGAAAATTGGCCTGCTGCACGATTTTTGTATGATTGATTATCATAAAGATGACGGAACCTCACACGATGGAAGATGGTATTGCTTCTATCACGGAGAGGATGCGCTGGAGAATTCGGCAAAGCAAAATTTCTATTTAAATCATGTCGAAAAGAGAGCGATTCTCACGCACATGTTTCCCTTGTCCACCAGAATACCGAACAGCAGACTGGCCTATCTTCTGACCTTGTCGGACAAAACGGTGGCGCTTCAGGAATCGCTTCAGAATATCGTGATTGCCTTCGCCCGTTTGCGCTATCGTACGGCTTTAACCCAGAAAAAGGCGGTTCATTTTCTGAGAGCCATGCTGAGCTTTTCATAAGAATGTGCAACTTGCAGAGGAACACGCTAAAGCATCAGTGAAGAGCATAATTTCTTTTGCCGAAGAGGAGAGTACCCACACGGACGATGGTGGCCCCTTCTTCTACGGCAACCGTATAATCTCCGCTCATTCCCATGGAGAGTTCTTTCAGGGGAAGAGCGGGGAATTTTTTTTGCAATTCTTGCAGTTTAACTCGCAAAGCCCGAAATACCGGACGGTTTTCCTCCGGATCCTCCGTAAAGGGAGCAACGGTCATGAGTCCTGTAACTTCGATGTGTGAGAACGTTTCTATAGCGGAGACAGCCTCTTCCAGCGAGTCCAGCATAAAACCGGATTTGCTTTCTTCTTTCGCAACGTTTACTTCCAGGAGTATCCGTGCCGTTTCTCCCTTTTTGCCATATTCTTTCTCTATGCTTTCTGCGAGAGAGACAGAGTCTACGGAGTGAATGAGACAGACTTTCCCGGGAAGATACTTGACCTTGTTCTTCTGCAAGTTTCCAATCATGTGAAAATGCGGACGGTCTTCCTGCATGAGAGGGTCTTCCGTCATCCTCTCATATTTTTCACAAATTTCCTGCACTTTATTCTCTCCGAAATCCCGAATACCGCACTGATAGGCTTCCCGGAGCATGGTGTATGGCTTGGTTTTGGATACGCCGAGGAGTAGAATCTCCTCTTCTTTTCTGCCGGCTTTCGCTGCGGCACGCCGTATATTTTCTTTTATACTTTGCAGTTCTTTTTCCATAAGACTGTTCTCTTTCCAAAAGACCTTTCTTTTTCGACTTGCAGCAGGCTATCCTTCTTTTCGATTTAAATCCAGGATGAAGTCAACGGCCTTCGGCAGTCCGTCAGAGAGGATATGTTCGGTGATGTGCTTGGCAACCGCTTTTGCTTCGGGCTTGGCGTTACCCATCGCGATACCGAGTCCCACCGACTCCAGCATCTCTACATCGTTCCACCCGTCTCCGATGGCGGCAACTTCGTCCATAGCAATGCCGAGGCGGTCGATGATTTTCTGTATACCGTGGATTTTCGCGACGCCCTTCTTCGCGATATCGTAGGACAGGCCGTCGGACCAGCGAATCAGGTGGCAGTCCGAAAGTTCCGCTTCCACCGGAGAAACCTGTTCTTTCTTTAGAATCGGAATCAGCATGAGCTGCTCTTTCGTCTTTACTTCGGATAAGGGCAAAAGAGGAGGAACTCCGGTGTGCACGTAAGCAAGAGTGCGCAGCAGGTCCTCATTGATAAAGTTCGCGTAGAGTCTTCTTTCTTCCAAAAACAAAACAGGGAAGGGGTCCTTTTCAAGCAGGGAGAGGAGTTGCTTCACCATCGCTTCCGGAATAGACTCTTTTAGAAGAATTTCCGCAAATTTCGGATCAAAGTAAGGGAGTTCCTGTTCGGGAAGCTCCATCAAGAATTGATATTCTTTCGGTTTGTATCCGGGATTCACAGTGAACTGTGCCTTGGCCCTCTTTGCATCGGGAATATAGTTGTATCCCCCGTCCAGAGTGACAAAGGCATCAAAGTACATCCCTTCTACCAGTCCTTCGTTGTAGATTTCCACCCAGTGCCGTCCGGTTGCAATAGCGCAGTATAAGCCCGCTTCCTGTGCTTTACGGATGGCAAGTTTCGTGGACTCCGGAATCACACCGGTTTCAAACGGGCGCAGTGTCCCGTCTATATCAAAGAAAATCATTTTTATCATCGTGCTTACTTCCTTACTGCTCTCTTTTATTGGTAGATAGTGGTAGCCGGAGGAGAAGGAAGAAGGGACTTACCCTTCTTCGTTTTGTGGAGCGGATTCCGTTTCTTCCGTAGCCGGAAGAGAACTGCTGCTCTCCTTTAAAGCATTCAGTAAGCCGCTCATATTCTGGAGATCGGAAGGAATGATGATCTTCGTCGAGCGACCGTTTGATACCTTGGTAAAAGTTTCCAATGCACGAATCCGGAGAACCGCTTCATCGGCACGGGCTTCCCGCAGGAGACGGATTCCCTCGGCTTCCGCTTTCTGTACATCGAGAATCGCCTGTGCCCGACCTTCCGCCTCACGGATTTCTTTTTCTTTCTGCGCTTCTGCGGCAAGAATGGTTTTCTGCTTTTCCGCTTCGGCGTTCAGGATAGCGGCCTGTTTGTTTCCTTCTGCGGTCAATACGGCAGACTGCTTCTTCGCTTCTGCAAGAGTAACGGACTCTCTCTTTTCCCGTTCCGCTTTCATCTGCTTCTCCATCGCTTCTCGGATTGCGTCCGGCGGAAGAATGTTTTTCAGCTCCACACGGTTTACTTTGATTCCCCAGGGGTCTGTTGCCACATCCAGTAAAGAACGCATCTGGGTATTAATCTCATCACGGGAGGTCAGAGTCGTATCCAAATCCATAGAACCGATGATGTTACGAAGGGTAGTCGCCGTTAAGTTTTCAATGGCGGCGATGGGGTTTTCTACACCGTAAGCATAGAGTTTCGGATCCGTGATGACGAAGAAAACAACGGAATCGATCCGCATGGTTACGTTATCTTTCGTGATAACCGGCTGTGGAGGGAAGTCGGCAACTTGTTCCTTTAAATTGATGCGCTTTGCGATACGGTACATAAAAGGAATCAGGAGGTGTACGCCGGGTCTCCAAACGGAGTGAAAACGGCCAAGACGCTCTACAACCATAGCGCAGGCTTCCGGAACGATACGAATCGTAGATAAAAATAGAAATAAAAGAACGATAAAGAACAGAACAATGAACGGCATGATTTTCTTCCTTTCTCTCTGTAAGAATCAATCAATGGATAAAATGGAATCTGTTTTTTTGAAAACTGCTTTTTTCGGAAGTGCTCTCCGGAAGCTACCTCCCCTTCGGGTAATTCTCGGGTTTTGCTTTTGTAAAAGCATTGTGGAAGGCAGAGCCCGCCGGAGCGGAAGAAGACATCCCGGCAGGGGAAGCACCGTATCTTGGAGCGGGAGTGCTGCGCCTTGAAGCGGAGAGGCTTCCGTTTGCCTGCTTTAAAGGATTTACTTTTCCCGAAATCACCGGAGAAGTTCGTTCCGCTGTTCGATTCAAATAGGTGACTTTTCTGTCATTTCCATGGTATTCACAGAAGTCATCCGGAAGGGAGTGGGAACGATTGATAAAGATGCGGTCATCCAGTACCCAGGGTTCTTTCACTATCCTTTTGCAAACAGGACAGAAACGACCGTTTAATCTTCCGTCGCATATTGGACAAATCAGCATAGAAACTCCTTTCTTCTCTACACTTATAACATATTCATCATAACATGATTCTTAAAATAATTAAACAAGGAGAGGCGGAGAAGAATCCCTGTATTTTCTTGAAAGAAAGGGGGGAATCTGCTACTATGTTCAGATAAAAAAAGGAAGTGAACCAGACTCCGGAGAGCGGGAAAGCACGAGTGAGGGGGAGCGGTCATGGAGAGAAGAGAGTGGTATAGGACGGCGAGCAACGGGCTCGGAAAGATTTATGAACAACTGTGGCAGGACGAAAAACAGCGGGAGAAGAAAGGCATTGTCTGTGTAATCCACGGAATGCAGGGGCATCTCGGCAGCTATGCGTATCTTTTTCGTGCCCTGGCGGAAGAGGGGTATGTCGTTTGCGGGCAGGACCTGCAAGGGCATGGCAAGAGCGCGTCTGTTCCGGGATACTTTGGAGAAAGAGACGGCTTTACCTCGATTCTCCATGACGTGCACAGGATGTTGATTGAAGTAAGAAGATGGTATCCGGGACTTCCTCTTTTCCTTTTCGGGCATTCGATGGGGTCTTTTGTGGCGAGGGACTACGCGGCGACGTATCCCGGGGACGTTTCCGGCCTGCTCCTCTCCGGCACCGCCGGCCCGAACATTCTCCTAAGAGGAACGGCAGGCTGCCTTTCGGTGCTTAAGCGGATACGGGGAGGAAAAGCCGAAGGAAAGCAGGAAGGGGCGCTCATGGCGAAGTATTTCTGTAGGGGGATTCGCGAGCCGGAAAGCCTTCTGGATTGGGTGTGCACGAAGAAGGAAGTGCTCTATGGAAAGGTACAGGACCCGCTGCAGGTAGGGTTTACAGTCGGAGCCTATAAAGACCTGGTAGAAGAACTGATGAAGGTCAATCGTATAGAAGAGATTTTGAAGTTAAAGGCGACACCGATGCTTCTTGTTTCCGGCGGAGCGGACCCTGTGGGAGAGTATGGAAGAGGTCCGGCGACAG
Source organism: Lachnospiraceae bacterium (assembly GCA_015258095.1). Classification (GTDB taxonomy): domain Bacteria; phylum Bacillota; class Clostridia; order Lachnospirales; family Lachnospiraceae; genus Oribacterium. The sequence goes on along the minus strand of JABZIV010000019.1, from coordinate 32,914 downwards.
TTTACGGTATATTGCATGAGGCGGGAAACCGGGATGTCACGATGCACATCTATCCGGGACTTCGGCATGAAATCTTAAACGAGGATGTACGGGAGGAGGTTATCGCAAGAATGTTGCGGTTCTTGCAGGAACAAGTAGAAAGGGGAAAAAATGGAGAAAAAAATACTCTATATCAATAGGAAGGATCCTTCGAAAGTGAAAGCCGTGCATGCGGTTGCGCTGGTTCGGAAGGTGAAGATACTGCCCGCTCCGGAAGAGGAAGTACAGGAGCTTCCGGAGGACGCGGAGATCCTTAAGTTTATCGGATTCGGCAGTCAGGAAGTCGGGTCGTTTTTACAGGATTTAAAGAAAATCGGCATTCGTGTCGATTTAAAGTGCATGGAGACGGAGCATAACAAGGATTGGAGACTTTCCGCCCTCCATAAAGAATTGCAGGAAGAGCACGAGTATATGATGAAGGAGTTTCAGAAGACAAAGTAAGACAGGGAAGAAGGATGTCTTCGGATTGGAGAGGATAAACAATGACTGAAGAAGAAAAGAAGAAGCGGAACAGCAGGAAGAAACCGCAGACCTTTGCCGGAGAACTTTTTGAATGGGTAAAGATTTTCTTTGTTGCGGGGATTGCCGCATTTTTGCTGAATAATTTTATCATCGCAAACTCCACGATTCCCACCGGTTCCATGGAGAATACGATTATGGCAGGCAGCAGGGTCTTCGGCTCCCGTCTTGCCTATCGTTTCGGCGAGGTGAAGAGGGACGATATCGCCATCTTCCTCTATGGCTATAAGTGCAGGAACGACGGGCAGCAGTACCGGGAGACCGATAAAGGAGTGTGCCCTTATGACGGAAGAGAGGATAAGCGGAATCAACCGATTTACTATGTGAAAAGAGTGATCGGTATGCCCGGGGATCATATTGAAATCAAGAAAACGGGCGAGGTGGAAGCGAGCTATATCACAAAATTAAATGTTCGCTCCGCGACAGGGAAGGTTCCGGTCGGAACCGTTTATGTCAATGGAAAAGCCATTCAGGAAAACTATCTTCCGGAACCGATGATTGTCGACGGGAACCAGTTTCCGGAGTTGGATGTTACGGTACCGGATAACTGCTATTTTATGATGGGAGATAATCGAAACAATTCCGCAGATGCCAGATTCTGGGGAGAGAACCGTTTTGTGAAGCGGGAGAAAATGCTTGCCAAGGTTTATATTTGTTATTGGCCGCTAAACCGTTTCGGTATGGTGAAGTAGAAGAGCGAAGGAGTGCCGGGAAAGAAGAAAAGGAATATTCTTTACCCGGTACTTTTTTTCACATTTTCAACACAAGAGCGCGGTAGGCTACAAACTGTTTTCTTGTATCCGAGGAAGTGATACAATAATCCCTGTTTACGCCGTTTCATGGTGAGAAATAGGATTCGTATTTTCATAAAAGAAGAAATAAGGGCAAGAAGGAGGGGTCCATGAGTAAGACAGAAGGACAGAAGTTGGAAGAGCAGTTATGCTTCAAACCGGAGCATATCGCAAAAAAATACCCGAAGGACATGGAGAAGGCAATGGAGTTTGCCGAGGGATACAAGACATTCCTGGATCATTCGAAGATTGAAAGAGAGTGTGTATCCTACAGTGTTTCTCTTGCGGAGAAAGCAGGGTATAAGCCGTTTAAGCGCGGTGTGAAAGGAAAAGCGGGAGACAAACTTTACTTTGTCAATCGGGGAAAGAACCTCTTTCTCGTAACACTGGGAAAGAAGCCGTTGAATGAAGGAATTCATTTCAATATTGCCCATATCGATTCTCCGCGAATCGATTTGAAGCCGAATCCGCTCTACGAGACGGATGAGCTTGCTTATTTTAAGACGCATTACTATGGCGGAATCAAGAAGTATCAGTGGGGAACCATTCCTCTTGCTTTGCACGGCAGAGTGATGTTCTCCGACGGAAAGTCCGTGGATTTACATTTCGGAGAGGAAGAGGGCGATCCGGTTCTGGTTATCACGGATCTCTTACCGCATCTTGCAAAGCAGCAGAGTGAAAGAAAGCTCGCAGAAGGACTGAAGGGAGAGGAACTGAATGTTCTTCTGGGCTCCCTTCCGGTGGAAGACAGTGAAGTGAAGGAAGCCTTCAAGCTGAAAGTTCTGTCGATTCTCCATGAGAAGTACGGTATAGTGGAGAAAGATTTTATGCGTGCGGAGCTGACGCTGGTTCCGGCGCAGAAGGCGGTGGATGTCGGTCTGGATTCCTCTATGATAGGGGCTTACGGACAGGATGATAAGGTTTGCGCTTATACGGCTCTTATGGCGGAACTGGACGGAAAGAAGCCGGAATACACTTCTCTTACCGCTCTCGTGGATAAAGAGGAGATCGGTTCTACGGGAAATACGGGAATGGAGTCGGATGCTCTGCGTCATTTTGTAGAAGATCTCGCCGAGTGTGAAGGAGAAAGGGTACGGGATGTTCTTCGGAATTCCCTCTGTCTCTCTTCCGATGTCAATGCGGCGTATGATCCGACCTTCCCGGATGTTTATGAGAAGCGGAATTCCTCTTTCTTTAACCACGGTCCGGTACTGACCAAGTACACCGGTGTAAGAGGAAAGGGCGGTTCCAATGATGCTTCCGCAGAAACCATGCAGAAAGTGATTCAGTATATGGACGACGCCGGAATTCCATGGCAGATTGGAGAGCTTGGAAAAGTCGATGAGGGCGGCGGAGGAACCATTGCAAAGTATATGGGCAATATGGATGTCGATACGGTCGACCTCGGCGTAGCCGTGCTGTCCATGCATGCGCCTTTTGAGCTTACAACAAAGCTCGATGTGTACTATACCTACAAAGCATTTCTTGCTTTTAATCGTTAAAGGAAAATAGAGTGAGGAGTATTATGAGAAAAAAGAAGTTTTTACTGAGTACGGCGATTCTTGCCATGGCGCTTTTTGCCGCGTCTTGCGGAAAGAAAACGGCAGACAGTACAGAGAAGAACAAGGCATCCGCGTCGGAGGCTTCCTCTTCCAATGCCAGCCCTTCCACTCTGACAGAGGACAGTCCGGAGATTAAAGAGTTGGAGAATATGAAGGTTCCCGAAGAGCCGAAGGTTTCTGAGATGGGAAAGATTACGCTTCCGGATATCAAGAAGATCAGCGTAACGGTGGCACCGATGAAGGAAGTAACGGATGCGGATGTGACCGCAGCGATTAATCAGGCTTTGCAGCAGGATTTGAAGACCGTTGAGGAGCCGGCGAAGGAAGGCGATACGGTCAATATTGACTACAGCGGTACGATTGACGGAAAGAAGTTTGACGGCGGCACAGCGGAAAAGCAGGATTTGCAGCTTGGTTCCGGACAGTTTATTCCGGGCTTTGAAGACCAGCTGATTGGAAAGAAGGCCGGAGAAAAGCTTACCGTGAAGGTTACTTTCCCGAAAGAATATAGTCAGGCGCCGGACCTTGCCGGAAAGGATGCGGAGTTTGCCGTTACGGTCAATGCCGTAAAGCGTGCTCCGGAGCTGACCGACCAGTGGGTCAAGGACAACAAAGACACGACCGCGGAGACCGTAGAAAGTTATAAAGATCAGATCAGAGAGCAGCTGAAAGCCAAGACGGAGTTCCGCTATCATTCCACCATTCAGAATGATGCGATGCAGCAGATTTTTGATGAAGCGAAGGTGGAACCGTCCGAGAAGCTGATGGAGTATGCGAAAGCTTATGTTCTGAATGCGCAGTTAACGCAATATAAGCAGTATGGTATGGGTGCGGCGGATGTTATCAATATGTCCGGAAAGTCTGTCGAGGAGTTCAAGAAAGACGCCTATGCAAATGCAGACAGCTACGCGAAGCAGATTTTCATCATGAGAAAGATTGCGGACGACCAGAAGATCCGTCCGACCGATGCCCTTCTGGACAGTCTTGCCAAGGCGGAATCCTCTCTCACCGGGCAGGATATGAATCGAATCAAACTCATCGAGCAGTACGGAAAACAGGTTGTAGAGGAAGCGGCTGTTCGGAATGCGGTTATGGAGTACATCGAGTCGCAGATTACGGTGAAGGAAGAAGAGCCGTCTATCTCGACAGAAATAGATACGCAGAATAAGACCGGCGAGAGCAAAGGTACGGAAAAGCAGTCGGAAGAGAACAAAGAAACAGAAACGAAGGAGAGCCAGAGTAAGGCGAATGAAAAGAAGTAATGGAAGAGAAAGCGGAAAAAATGCTTTCTTTCCCGTTGGAGAATTACAGGGTCTCTCTATGTGAAACACAATAGAGAATAAAAAGAGCGCGGAATACGATTTTCGTATTCTGCGCTCTCTTTTTATTCATAACGAGTATCTCGCGGAAAGCTTGCAATTTCCCGTTTCTTAACAAGTGGAGAAGACGAAGCCGGAGACGTCTTGTTGTGCCTACAGCAGGATTGACAATTTTTACGTTTTTCTTAAAATTAAAGTGAGACACGGAGAAGAGAAGGGACAGAAGAATGCGAAAAATCTGCCAGCGGGATATCTTTTATTATATGAATGAGGAACTTCGGGTTCCGCAAAAGGAAATGTGCCTGATCTTTAATAAAGTACGACAGGGAAATATGGTGGAAACCAGAGTCAGTGAGATTAAGCAGGGAAAGCGAAAAGGGTATCGAGGACTGAAGGATGCGGCACTGCCCTGCTTTTTACAGTGTTTTCAGGGAAAAGAGGAAGAACTGCAATTTCAGAAGTTACTTCGCTTTGTAAAAGAAGAACAACTCTATTTCCCGGGAGTGGAAGAAGAGGATGACTTTCAGACCTATGCTTTACGTTTTTTGGAGTATGGGCTCGAGAATTGCGAAATTCCGGTCGAGACAGGAGGGGTTTTACCTGAAGCGACGCCTGTGATGAAACTTGCGCTCTTTCCGCCTGTTTTGGAGAACCGGACAGTGCCGGATACACCTGCCTCATTACAGGAGAAGCTTCGAAATCATCCGCGGTATCTGCTTCTTGTTTCCTTATGCTTTTTAGCTCTTTTTCTTTATTTTGTCCTTTTTTCGCAGGATGGTTTATCCCTTTTTATGAAGGCTTACCGGCTTTCTTTCCGGCAGTTTATTTTGCTGATTCTTTTTCTGGCTGTTTCTCCCCTCCTCTTTGGTCTGATTGATGTCGTGATATCGGTGTATTTCTATCGGAAGAAGCACCCGGGGGAAGACATTTCTTTGAGAGAGATTTCCTTCATTGCAAAGTATGGGGAGAAGAACTCCGTTATACAGGGCAGGGGACGCTATGACCTGAATCCGCGTCTTATCTTCTATTCCATCGCTTGTAATCTGACCGGTTCGTTTTCCGCGATTGCCCTTTATCTTTTTTTACATACCTTGACCGATTTTGCAGCATTTGCAGAGAATCCGCATTTTGTTGCGATGGCAAATATTGTGGTCTACTTTAATATGCTGACCACATTTGCACAGACCTTCTTTCTATTTACGAGGGAGCCGATGCGTGTTTTCCGGGAAAATGTGGAGAATCCCGATACAAAACGCGCTGACCGTCTCCATGTCATTGTAAACAGCATTTACATGGTTTACAGCATGAGTTTTACAGCGATTGGCATTGCGCTTGCCCTTCTCTACAGCTATGACCATGCAATCATGGGGAAAATGCCTTTGTCTCCGTACTTTGCGCTGGCCATTTTCACATCCCATCTCTTTCTTTGGTTCTCTTCCTGCTCTCCCTTTGCAGTGCAGTTCAATGCGGAGTGCGCCGGTTCTTTTATCTTCCTTTCTCCCATTGTCATCATTTTAAGTTCTCTTTGCAGTGTGCTTTGTTTTGATTCCGGAATGGGAGTCCTGCTCTTAAATCTGGTGAATTTTGTGGCGATCCTTACCTGGTTATGCTGTTTTTTGCGAAGCGGAGTGGAAAAAGGTATCTTTCATTTTATTCGGGCGCATCGAGCTTATTTTGCGCTTTATGTCATTTTGTTTTTTCTTTTTTATATCCTGTCCGTCCATTTGTAGCGGACTTGAGTCCCGTTGATGGCGATAGCTTATACTTCACAATCCTTTCCGCTCATTTGTAGCGGACTTACACCGATTTACACTTCCCTTCGGTGTAAAAAAATGGTAATGAGAAAGCTTTCTTTTCCCCTTAAGATGATTTTCAGTCATTTGTAAACTGTACACGAAAGGAAGGGGATTTCCCGAGAGATTCGGAAGAGGAAGCGGAAATTCCTAAGTCATTCGAAAAGGGAAGGGGAAGAAAATGAAGAGAATAAGCATTTTGAAATGCAGTGTAGCAACATTACTTTGCACGGGGATTTTAGCGATGAGCGCATACGCCGGCTCCTGGATCAAGAATACCACTGGATGGTGGTATGACTATGGAAACGGCACCTGGCCTTCCAGCAGTTGGCAGTGGATTGACGGAAACAACGATGGTGTTGCGGAGTGCTACTATTTTGACCGTTTCGGCTACTGTATGATCAATGCGACAACGCCGGATGGCTATCAGGTAAACGGGAGCGGTGCCTGGGTGGAGAACGGCATCGTGCAGACCAGGAATGTCGGCGGAAGCAAAGTAAGCGGGGCGGGAGAAGAAGCAATGAATGAGGCGAATTACACAGCCGGACGAAAGAATAAGCTCTCCCTCTTTAACGCAGAACCCATTATCAGGTCTGGTGTTCGGAAGATGGATAGCCTGGCAAGCAATCGGGAAAACAAATCCTTCACCAATTGCTTAATGTTTGTAAGTGACGACCTCGGGGAATATATAGAATTTGACAATTCCGCAGGCTATACACATCTCAAGGCAACCGTTTTCCCGGTTAAGGATTATTGGGGAGAAGGAAACCGTATGCTCTTACAGGTTCTTTCCGGGGAGGATGACGAGATTTATTCCACGCAGGACATCTACTATGATACCAAGGCGTTCGACATTGATGTGGATATTACGGGCTATGAAAAGGTAAGGCTGAAAGCAGTCAAAGTAAGCCAATATAGGATAGATATCGCGGTAGCCAATGCCCGCTTTGAGTAAGCGGAAAGGATTTTTCCGGAAATTGTGAAAAGAAAGGAGCTGTGGGGAGAGAGCGCAAAAAACTTTGCAGCTGTCTTTTCCGCAGCTTTTTCTTAAAAAAGATATAGAGGTGGGAATATGGATTCAACCACATGGATAGCAGGAATTCTTTCCATACTATTCTTTGGGGTGGTACTGTATTATTTCCTTTCAAAGTAGTGTAGTATTGGATGCAGAAACAGAGAAGCAGAAACAAAGAAGTAGAAACAAAGAAAAGCAGTGTTTTACCCGTTCCATAAAGGCTATCCAGAAGAAGGAGTAGAAAATGTTTTGTGGTCATTGCGGTTTTAAAAATGAAGACGGCGCCGTATTTTGCGGAAATTGCGGAGAACGCTTAGAAAGCAGCGCGGTCAATCCTATACCGAAGATAGAGAAGCCGGTACAGGAGATTGTGGAAGAGAAAGTTTCGGAAATACCGATTCCTACTGCACCGAAGATAGAGAGACCGGTGCAGAAGACGCCTGTAAAAGAAGAACCCGAAGAGACCATCTCGGAAGCCCCTGCCCGGAAGAAAAAGGGGCATCTCGGCTGTATCCTTTTTTTGATTTTCTGTTTCCTTCTGCTTCTTGGAGCAGGCGGTATTTGGGGATATTTTCGTTTCTTCCGAAAGCAGACTCTTCCGCTCGACGCTTACCTGAAAGTCGAGTTCACGGGGCCGAGCGGATATGCGAAGGCCGGTGCGGAACTGGATTGGGATGCGATAGAAGCGGATTATGGAAAGAAATTGCACTTTACGTCGGAGGCAAAGGAAGACGGCATTGCCAGAAAGTATGCCACACCGATAGACTATCTGAAAGAGGCGGTCAGCGCGCCAAGCTTTGACGAGGACAGCGATATTGAAGACGGGGAAAGCATAGGATACAAGTGGTCCGTCAATGAAGAGGAGGTTGCCGATTACCTGAACTGTAAGATTAAAGTGAAGGATCAGAAGGTCAAAGCGCACATTAAGGAAAAGGCGGAAGAAAAAGACCTTCTGGAGGAGATTACCGTTGAGACAAAAGGCACGGCAAACGGAAGCGGTTATCTTGTTCTTTCCGATTTTCCGGAAGGACTTAGTGAGGAAGACTTTACAATTGAGCCGGACTCGGGACTGAAAAATGGAGACAGGGTAGAAATCAGTCTGGCAAAGGATTCCGCTTATTATATGGAAAAGTGCGGTTTCCTACCGAGTAAAAAGAAGAGAACGTATACCGTGTCGGGACTACAGGAAGAGAGTGCTGCACCGCAGAGTCCGACAGAGTCTATAGAGAACGGTTTCGGGAATGCAGGAGAGGCACCGAGCGGTACAGCCAATTCTTTCCGAACGGATACCGTCCCGGAATTCTTATGTCCCTACAGTTCCAGCCGTCTCATCACGAGGCAGGACGTAGAGAGCCTGATGGCACAGTATCCTGCAACGATGTTCCCGGGGCAGAGAAACATCACGCAGATGGTTGTTAATGAGATGTATGCGCGATACGGTTATGCCTTTAAGGATCAGGGACTGACCGATTACTTCTCGCAGTTTAGCTGGTATGCGAATAACTGGAATAAAACAAGTGATATGGACTCCATCTATCCGCGGATGTCACAGATTGAAAAGCAGAATATTGATTTTCTAAAAACATTCCATTAAAAAAAGCCGGTAAAAGAAAATATTTTGTAGGAATTAAAGGATTTATCCATGAATTAAAAAGCATTGTCTCCATCTTTGAAATAAAACTGAGATTTCTTCTTATTTTATTTGTATAGCTTGACGAAAGTACTTGCAGTTTGTGCATTCGTGATCAAACAAAGGAGAAGAAGAAATGGAGAAGAAAAGCGAAGAAAGAAAAACATTTAGAAAACCCGGAAAGAGGGAAGGAAAAGCGATGAAGCTTTCCGTACAGTTAACCCTCTTTCTGGGTTTATTAGCGTTGATTGGGATGTCCATTGTCAACATTGGAACGATTCATCTGAGTCGGGTCTCTTTTACGGATGTGATGAATCAAAATATGGAGGACAAAGCCAGAGCGACGGGAGAGGAACTCTCCGCGCTGATTTCCAGGATGGACGGCGTCTCTTCCATCATTGACAGCGGGATTCAGGAGATGACGGATAAAACCGCAGCAGCATGGACGATTTTGGATATCAATAAGGAAAAACAGTCTGTCATTCCCATGAAGGAATCCAGTTTTCGCTCCCGTGTTGTAAACCAGGCAGTCAGTTCTTCACAATACAATGCGGAAACCGTGCTGCTTGAATCACTGTATGGTGTCATTGCGGCAAATGATCATGTCATCGGAGCCGGTGTCTTCTTTGAGCCGAACGCCTATCTTGACGGGGTAGAAGATTACGCCCCTTATATCGGAAAAGAGGGATTTCAGAACCGCAGTATCGTAAATTATCCTTATACGGAGTTTAAGGATAAGGCATATTATACAGAGACGAAAGCGAGCGGAAAGACGGTCATTACCGATGTTTATGAGACTTTACTGGATAAAGCGAAGGTTATCACGATTTCCAGACCGGTGATGCAGCAGGGAAAATTCGTCGGTGCCATCCTCTTAGACCTGGATGTCAGTATCTTTTCTACTACAGAGCAGAAAGACACGCGTTACCCAAGCCTGGACACCGTGATCCTCAATGAAGATGGGGAAGTCATGTACAGTAAGAAGGGAGAACGTATTGGAAAATCAGTAGAAGAGGAAAAGGGAGAGAAGGAATATAAGAAGATACGGACCGAGATGGAGAAGGGGAAGGCTTTCTATCTCTTAGAAAAGGAAAAGAGCGGGGTAACGAAGCGAACCTATTATGTTCCAACGGATGTGATGGGAAATACCTGGTGGATTATGCTTTCCCTGAATAACGGAGAGTTTATGCGTCCCATTCTGCACATTCTTCTGCTGTGCTTTTTCCTTGGATTTATCGGCTTGCTTTTGATTGTGAGCGGAATCTATTTCTGTGTACGAAGGACGCTGGCGCCGCTGAGCGGAATGGCGAGAATTGGCGCAAAAGTGGCGAAGGGTGATTTTAGTGAGGAAGTAAGCTATCGAAAAGAAAATGAGATCGGACAGATTGGAAGCGCTTTCCAGAAAGTGATGGATACGGTTCGGGGAATTACGGAGAATCTCCGGGAGAAGTTGGAAGCCCTTTCGGAAGGAAATTTCCGGATCAATCTTGAGGAAGAGGACAAATATCAAGGAGCCTATCTCCCTCTTTTACAGGCGCTTCGGAACATTCGGAGAGAGTTGAACGGTACCGTACTGGAGATTCAGAAGTCGGCATCCGGCGTCAGTGCTTCTTCCGAGCAGGTATCCGCCAGTGCACAGTCTCTTTCCCAGGGAGCGACCGAACAGGCTTCTTCTGTAGAAGAGATTTCCGCAGGCATGAACGAGATATCGGATTCGATAAAGAGCACGACAGAGAAGGCGGAAGATGCGGCGCATCTTAGCCGGAAAGCGGGAGAAGCAGTGGAGGTCAGCAACCGGAAGATGGAAGAGCTGTCCAAGGCAATGGCGGAGATTACGGAGAAGTCCGGTGAAATTGGAAAAATCATCAAAACCATTGATGATATCGCCTTCCAGACCAACATCCTTTCCCTGAATGCTGCGATAGAGGCGGCAAGAGCGGGAGAAGCGGGAAAAGGCTTTGCCGTGGTTGCCGATGAAGTCGGAAACCTTGCCCAGAAGTCTGCGAAAGCGGCACAGAACACCGGTCTTCTGATAGAAGAAACGAAAGATGCTGTTTTAAGAGGGGCGAAGATCAGTAAAGAAACCGAAGAGTCTCTGTCCACCGTAGTACAGCATACCGGAAAAATCAATGACATGATTTTGGATATCACAAAGGAGACGGAGCGGGAGTCGGAAGGCATGAAACAATTAACCGTCGGCATGAATCAGATCTCCGCTGTAGTGCAGACGAACTCCGCGACAGCGGAAGAAAGCGCCGCGGCATCGGAAGAGCTTTCCGGTCAGGCGGGTGTCTTAGACGATTTGGTTTCGAAGTTCCGTTTGCAGGAGGAATAGAGCCGACGGATCATTTGCACGTTCCCGGAGTACTGCAAAGTTCCGCCTAAAGGAGGGAAAGAAGGATAGTTTTTAGCGAAGGAGAGTAGCAGAAGTTTGAAAGGAGCAACGAGAGTTTTTGAAAGTCTCGTTGCTTTTTTGACGGAAAAAAATTATAATGAAGAGGTTCGCGGATATAGTACATCGGTAGTACCCTAGCTTCCCAAGCTAGTGAGGCGGGTCCGACTCCCGTTATCCGCTTATTTTTGTGCTTATAGACGCACGCCGGAGAGGTCGTGAAAAGGAATGCCGCGGTTTGTATAGTCGGCATTCCTCTCATCTTCCTTTATTTCCCGTATGATATTTTGTAGATTCTTCTGAAATGACAGATATCTTGCTCCTCTATTCCTGTTTCCTCTATTTTGCAAAGAAAGCTGTGCATTTCAGTATAGCATAGAAAGTAAGTTTCGTTTTGAAGGAATCATGCGGATTCTAAAACAGGAATCCCTTTCTAAAGCGTCGAGCTGTTCCTAAGGCATCCAATCCGTTACAGGGTAAACTGTTTTAAAAGAGCATCCATCGTTTCTGCCTGCTCGGAGAGTTTCTCGCTCGTTGCAGCGGATTCTTCCGCCGTTGCGGAGTTCTTCTGTACGACGGAGGAAATCTGCTCTAAGCCTTGTGCAATTTCCGAGACGGAGTCGGATTGCTTATGAGAGTAAATAGTGATTTCCCGGATTTTGCCGTTCATTTGTTTCGAACTCTTTACCAATTTCTGGAGAGAGGACGCGGCAAGATCCGCTTTCTTTGTGCCCTCCTGGATAGAGCGAACGGTGTTTTCAATCAAAATAGTGGTATCCTTTGCTGCCTCCGCAGACTTCCCTGCGAGGTTCCGTACCTCATCCGCGACGACCGCGAAGCCCTTTCCGGATTCTCCCGCTCTTGCGGCTTCTACTGCGGCATTCAGCGCCAGGATATTGGTCTGGAATGCGATATCATCGATGGTTTTAATGATGTTGCTGATTTGTTGTGCCGTTCCGTTGATCTCATTCATGGAAAGGCTCAGCGCGTTCATTTCCTCACTGCTTTCCTTTAAGGCCTCTTCGGTGATGCGGGATAAATCGTTTGCATTTTCCGCATTTTCCGCATTGCTCTTTATCTGCTCGGAAACGGTGCTTACGCTCGCCGTAAGTTCTTCCAGAGAGCTTGCCTGTTCCGCAGAGCCCTGAGAGAGTGCTTCACTGCTGTGGGAGACTTCCTTTGCGGAGTGGCTTACCGTTTCAGAAGCTTTTTCGATTTCCTCTAAGGTATCTTTCAACTTAGACTGAATTTGACTCAGTGCAAGATAAAGATCCTTATATTCCCCGACGTACATCTCTTCGGAGCTGCTGCTTACCTGGAAATTCCCGTCCGCCATTGCAAAGAGAAGATGGTGCATATCGTGGATAATCGTTTTCAAGCGACGGTTCATCTCTTTTATCGCATTGACCGTCTGTCCGACTTCCGTGTCATTTACCGGAAGATAGAGATGGGTTCCTGTGAGCTGTCCGGCGGAAAGTCTCGTCATGGTCTCCTTGATTACCATCATCGGTTGCATCAGTTCTTTTCTTACAAAGAAAAGCATCAGGAGAATCAGGAGAATGGACGGGATTAAGAGGCAGATACTGACGGTTTGCACCAGGGCAGACGTACGGATTGCTTTCGCCATATCGCTGTCGGTACGGCTTACGATGCTGTCGTAGAAAATCTTATACTGCTTCTGTACTTCCGCTTCTCCCTTCATGTAGTCTTCACTGTACATCGTCTCCGTCGCTCTCTTTGCATCGCCTTGTGCCGCATAGGAGAAGGCTTCGGTTTCGAGATCGGCAAGATGGGCGGAGCTTTTTTCCATCATTTTCATGGCATTGTTTTCGGTTTCGTTGATGCCGTAACGATCCATGGTTTCTCTTGCTTTTTCCCGGTTTTTATAGGTATTGATTTCGTTATTATATTTATCTAAAAATGCAGTGTTGAGCGTGGAGGCATAGGAACGCGCGTGTCTTGTGAGATCCACGCTTGCTGTAGAGAATTGCTTTGCCGCCGTCACCAGGGCGAAACGCTTTTCCGCATCCTGATCGGCTCTCCTGGACGCTTTGATGCTCACAATGGTTGCTACGGTAGTGAGCAGAAGCATGAAAATCACCGTTACCGTATAAAATTTCAGTCTTGTCGATTGGTTCCATTTCTTAAACATGAATTCCCTCCTTGGATTTGCTTACAAAAAAGAAAACCTTTGCAGATCCGTTTTATGTCGCTATAAATTGTTTTTCCGTTTTATAGCTACTATCGACAGGAAGACGGAGAGTTATATCCGGAATTCCGGATTCTCTATAGAAAAAGAATTTATGCAAGAGTATACTATTCGTTAAAGCGTATAGGAATCCGGCTTTATGATGCTTGAAAGAGCTTTGCTCTAAGCCGGGAAAGACTACTATAGCTTATGACATAAAATAAAGGAGGAAGAGATGGCTTGTACAACGATTTTAGTAGGCAGAGAAGCAAGTTTTGACGGTTCGACAATGATAGCCAGGGATGAGGATTCCGGTGGAGGATCCTTCGGCCCGAAGAAGTGGCTTATCGGGGAAGCGAGGAATGGAGACTTCACTTATACTTCCGTTGGGAGCCATGTGAAGATTCCTCTTCCGAAGAAGGGGCTTCGCTATACCTATATGCCGGATGCCATAGAAGGCGGTGGCGTCTGGGGGGCAGCAGGAATCAACAGTGAAAATGTTGCCATGACTGCGACGGAAACGATTACCAATAACGAGCGTGTGCTTGCCGCCGATCCGCTTGTCGAGTATCGGCCAGCAGAGGACGGAAAGTCGGAAGTGATTGGGGGAATCGGAGAAGAGGACTTTGTTACGCTCGTTCTCCCGCAGATCCACAGTGCGAAAGAAGGGGTAAAGCGTCTGGGAGAACTTCTTACGAAGTACGGCACGTATGAGACCAACGGCATTGCTTTCTCGGATGAAAAGGAAGTCTGGTGGTTTGAAACCATCGGAGGACATCATTTCATCGCACGCCGTGTTCCGGACAATTCCTACGTCGTGATGCCGAATCAGCTGGGGATTGATTACTTTGATTTTGAAGATGCCTTTTCCGAGCAGAATGAGTATATTTGCTCGAAGGATATGAAAGACTTTATTCAGAAGTACCACCTGGATCTGCGTTTCCCGGATGAGATTGAGAAGACGGAGGGAGACTGGATTAATCCGCGGGAGTGCTTCGGTACGCATACGGATGCGGATCATATCTATAACACGCCGCGTGCCTGGTTTATGGCAAGATATTTTAATAAAAATACGTTCAACTTCGATGGACCGAATGCGGAACTCCATCCGGAAGACGATGACCTTCCCTGGTGCTTATGCCCGGAAGTGAAGATTACACCGGAGGACGTAAAGTATGTGCTTTCTTCCCATTACCAGGGAACGCCGTATGATTGTTACGGAAAGCATGGAGAAGAGAAAAACAGAGGGCAGTACCGTCCGATTGGCATAAACCGGAATAATTTCCTGGGACTCCTCCAGATTCGCCCGTATGTACCGAAAGAGTATGCGGCAATCGAGTGGTTGGCACTGGGATCGACTACATTTAATGCGCTGGTTCCCTTCTATGCGAATGTCAGTAAGACCCCGGAGTATCTGCATAGTGCAGGTAGCAGAGTCACGACAGAGAATTTCTACTGGGAAAATCGAATCATCGCCGCACTCGCAGACAGCCATTTTAATGATTGTAAGGCGGATATAGAGAGTTACCAGAGCAATGTAATCATCAACGGGCGCCGCATGGTGCAGGAGCTGGAAGAGAAGCTCGCGAAGGAAAATGCGAAGAATAAAGGCGCGGAGATTCAGACAGCGCTGGAGGACTGCAACGAAAGAATCGCGAAGATGGCCAAAGAACAGACCGATGCCCTCCTCGACAAAGTCCTCTTCAAAGCAAGCCTCAAGATGAAAAACGGCTTTAACCTGAGTGATGCTTAGGCTTGTCTTTTCATCAAGAAAAGACAAGCCGTACCGACCAGTTTTCGAAGAAAACTGCTTTGCGAAGCAAAGTTTCGTGAGGGGCACCTTGCCCGAACGAAAGTCCAGCTGGGAAGCCACAAAGACAAGCCGTACCGACCAGTTTTCGAAGAAAACTGCTTTGCGAAGCAAAGTTTCGTGAGGGGTAAAAGAAAAGAAGGAGCTAAAGCTCCTTCTTTTCTAGTCTGTCGAACACCAGGCTGTATCCGTCTTCCCCGTAACTTAGGGAGCGGTTGACTCTGGAAATGGTCGCGGTGGATGCCCCGGTCAATTTGGCGATGTCGATGTACGTTTTTCCTTCCCGAAGCATTTTGGCAACTTCATAGCGTTGTGCGATGGCGAGCAGTTCGTTGATGGTACAGACATCTTCAAAGAAACGGAAATATTCCTCGATTCCCTTCAACTGCTGTATTCCTTCAAAAAGGTGTCGAACTTCCTCCGTATCCAGTTTTTTATTCATTCCGTCCTGCCTTTCTGTATTCCTGCTCTCCTAAGTAGTGCAGTGTAAAGGGAAGTATTTCTTTGCAAATCTGAATAAACTGCACCTACTCTTTGTGCTATAGGGGCAGTAAAATAGTGTGGAACGTTGTTATTTTCATTTTAACAATTTAGTGTGCGAAAGTCAAATAATAATAGGAGCCGTTATGGATCTTTTAGAGAGAGCAAGAAAATACGAGAAAGAGAAGGAAGTGGAGATTACGAAAGAAGAAAGACCTGTCTTTCATCTCAGTCCAAGGGTGGGGTGGCTGAATGATCCGAACGGCTTTTCGTATTTTGCGGGGGAGTTTCACCTGTACTACCAGTACTACCCTTACGATGTGCGCTGGAACAGTATGCACTGGGGACATTGGAGTTCGAAGGATCTCGTGCATTGGGAATTTCAAAAAGCGGCTATCGCGCCGGAGGAAGCGTACGAGAGCGGGTGTTTTTCAGGAACCTGTCTTACGGAAGAAGGGAAGGAACCTTTATTTTTCTATACGGCACATAAAGAAGAGAAGGATGAAACAATGCAGAGCCGGATTGTCGAAACCCAGTGCATCGCTTCTTATCGGGATGGAGAGCTTGTGAAGTTTCGGGGAAATCCGGTGCTTTCTGAGAAGGCTTTGCCGGAAGGTTTTCTGCCGGCGGATTTTCGGGATCCGAAGGTCTGGAAGGAAGGCGAGACGTATCATGTTCTTACCGTAGGAAGGGGAAAAGACGGACTGGGCGCCGTGCTTCATTTTCAGGGAAAAAGCCCGGAAGCGCTTCATTTTCGAGATTTCTTCCTGAAAAATGAGGGAAATCTCGGAAATATGTGGGAGTGCCCGGACTACTTTCACTTGGACGGAAAGCGAGTTTTACTGCTGTCCTTGATGGGAGTGAAGGATTTATCCGCGGAATTTCGGAATGGGTACTGCGGAATGGCTTTCCTTACGGAAGAGGGCGAAGATTTCTCTACGGAAAAGAAACAGCCGCTTGACTTGGGATTCGATTTTTATGCACCGCAAACGATGGAATATCGGGGAAGACGTATACTGATCGGATGGATGCAGGCTCCTGAAACAGGAAATACCGCGCCCTTCCACAGCAAATGGTTTGGGCAGATGACCTTCCCGAGAGAACTCCGTATCGTAGAGGGGAAGCTCAGGCAGAATCCGATTCCGGAAATCCGGCGCTTGTACGGGAAGGGGAAGAAGGAGAGCTTCGTTGTAAAAGGAGGAGATTCATCTTATCGGGACTTAGGGGAGTATGCTTTTTCGACAATGGATATTCGCTTCCGGATTCATAAAGAAGAGGAGTCCTATTGCGGCTTTACCTTGCTTTTTGCTGTCGCGGAAGAGCGGGATATCAGAGTGTCTTATGATAAGGACAGCGGCGTATTTGTCGTGGATCGTTCCCACTCGCCGAGGTCTTTTTCCATTCCTGACCGAAGAGAAGTGCAGATGGGAAGGGGAAGAGACGCGACGGAACTTCGACTTTTACTTGATCGTTTTTCTTTTGAACTTTTCCTGGATGACGGAGAGAAAGTCTTTTCCGGCACGATGTATGAGCACCCTAGAGAGGCAAAAGGAATGCTCCTTCGTGCAGAAGGAGCACGGGTGGAAGTGGAGAGTTGGGAGATAAAAAAGAGCGAGAGTATGGACAGTTAAAAGTCTTATTATGTGAAAGTACTTTTTTGCAGAAGTGAATTGTCATTACCTACATTTCACATCTTTAAAAGTAACAGTATAGAATTTATACAGATTTTCATCTTGAATCGTGTATTCCCCTTTTTTGATGTTGAGGTTACTTGCACTAGCCTTAGAGAGAATCTCTTCTATGCTTTGTTTGGCTTGTGTTTCGTTTTCTTTTGAAGGAGCAGATTCATCCTTTGTGTTTCCGTCAGTAGTAAAATCCATAAGCAGAAGTTGATTATCCTTGTGTAGAATTACGACTTTTAGGTTGGAGTCTGAAGCAATGTTAGAGCCGGAAATTGGTTCTGCTATTTCGTATTGTTTTTTTCCTGAGTAATACGTTCTTCCAGAGTATAAAGGAATAATAATGATACAGAGGGCTAGAATAATGAAACACACATTAGATGTATATGAGAAGAGTTTATTTTCATCAAGAAAATAATACAAGGTTGCTAGATAATATACTGTGAAAAAATTATAAAGAATTAAAAGAACCAATAGATGTATCCCCATAAAGTGGAGTAGGAACAGTAGTAGAATTATAATTAATAAGAAATATAAAAAATATAAAGATGGATACCACTTCGTATCTTTTCCTGCTTGCTGTGCTGTATTTATCATTGTATTCATTGTTACTATAAGCCATTCTAGTATAAACAATAATAAAAGTGTACAAATAATGATAAAAATACATCCTTTATTGATTGAATCATATAAAACGGCATATTGGTATAGGACATAGCAACTGGATAGAAGAGAATAGAAAGAAATAAAAATTAAATGGAGTAAATTAGGAAGTTTAAGTGTCTTTCCCTTGCTGTCGCTGTCTTTTTTTACAGATTTTAAAGAATTTCTGTAACAAACAGCAACTATGAAGGGAGTTAGTAATATGGCAAGATTGACCAAAGCCGGAGCAAAAAAATCTATTAGAGTCGACCAGAATGATTGACTATGGAATAATTCACTGTTTATGCCATAAAAAGAACTTGCCGATTTGGTTGTAATATACTGCACGATAGTGCTGAACATTGCGCTTGGGATGAAAATAGATTGAAGAATTTTTAGGATATTTATTTGATTAGGGAGCTTGGTTTCATTGCTTTGTTCGGCAGGACTGCTATTGGTAGACATACTTCCTCCTATATTGATTCACTCCTTCTCTTCTTTGTTCTCCAAACTCTCGGAATATTTTACTATATATTTATAAAGTTGTATATTTTTTGAAATTAACTATCTAAAATCACCCAGAGAATAGGGAATAAATTTTAGTGATTCTCCACTTTCAAAAAACGACCAATATACTAAAAATGATCGAATGAAATTCATTACTCTAATCGTACGATTAGAGTAATGAATAGGGAAAACTATGTTTATGCGAGCTGGACACTAAACTGCAAAATAGTAGCGAAAAGCGCATGAGGATAAAAGGAGATTGTAAAAGAAAGGAGAAAAATGACCATCACAGCAACAGAATTAAAAGCCAATTTGAGTAAGTACTTACTTCTTGCAGAAAAGGAAGATATTTCTATTTCAAGAAATGGAAAAGTAGTGGCAAAGCTGGGTTCCCCGTTTCAAGATAAGGAGAAGTTGGTGGAAGATTTGTTTGCCAGTGTACCGTCTACCATGACGCTGGAGGAAGCGGAATCAGAAAGAAGAAAGGAGATAGGAAAATCTTAAAGGATGAAGTTGGATAGCGTTGTTACAAGGAATAGTAAAGATGAAAAGGAGGCATTACGATGTGGTTTTTTTTGCGATTTTGTCCTCTATCTTCGCTGCGTTAGCGGCAGTGGACAAATGCAGCATCGTGATTACCATGGTGCTTGCCTTCACGCTTCTTCATGAAACGAGCAGTATTAAAGCGGTTCTGGGCTGTATCCTTATTGCCGGAGGAACGCTCCTTATGGTTTTGTGAGTAAATTTTAGAGATTCAAAATAATTCGTAAGACAGGATTAAGATTTTTCGGGGATGAAAATGGTACTATTTCCCTAGTCGAAAAAGAGGAATTTTTAAAAGATAGGAAATAGACTATGCGAAAAATAAAAAAGCTAAAAATCATTTTACCCTTGGCACTTTGCTTTGCACTCTCGGCTTGTGGAGGCATAAGAGGAAAGGGGACGAATGCCAAGAATTCGAGTCAGTTGGAAGATGCACAAACGCAGTCGGTGAAGTATTCCAATCTTGTAGACGAAGAGACGAGAAAGCGTGTTGCGAAAGCATTGAGACAGGCGGGGTTGAAAGAGGAGAAGGTGAACGCGTTCTTTTCCGCTGTGGATGAATACAATAGCGCAGTCGGAAAAGACCATCTGGTGCAGAAGATGACTACCGTGAAAGGGACTGTTCCCGATACGGATAATGACAAACTGATTGACCTTTGGGTGCAAAACGGAGGATTCGTGGGAAGGAATTGCCGGATTACTTCCTTTTCTCTGATGGGAGATTTCATTAGCATCAAGGACACGACGCCCGGCGATACGACCATGCTTTTTTCGGACTTTGAAGCCATCAAAGCGAAGAAGATCTTCGAAGGAGAAGCGAAGCAGAAGTACGATGCTCTCTTTTCCTATATTGACGTCAAAAATACCCATGATACAAAAGAACTTGCGAAGGAAATCACGGCTTCCTGGGATAAGAGAGGCGTCTCTTTTCAAAATGACAAGATGCACATGATTTCCGTCTTTATGACGATGGACGACGGAAAGAATAAGGTGCAGGAGTTTATCGGGCATACGGGAATTTTGCTTTCGGAGGGAAAGAACTACCTCTTTATTGAAAAACTGGCTTTTGAACTTCCCTATCAGGTGGAGGAGTTCCATAATTTACAGGAAGTCAATGATTATCTGATGCGCTGCTACGATAAGGATGCGGATGGCTTGACTGCAAAGCCCATTATTTTCGAGGATAATCATGTGATGAACGAGTACAGAGTGGTGAAGCAGTAGGGCGGCAAAGAGCAATGGCTTACGCCATTGCTCTTATTAAGTTCACGATGGTAATCAGTGCGGCATATCCTACTCCGGCAATAGGCCAGATCACCCAGCTTCTGTCCCATGCGTTGAAGAGGAGGCTTATCGCAAGGTAGAGCAGCGTGGCAACGGACCAGTAAGCTCCTCCGATACCGCTGTTTTTCTTGTTGGAGACCTTGTTTTCTCTCGTATACGTGTCTTCCTCGGAAAGCACTCTGAATCCCTTCCAGACGACACTGACCTTGGTCATTAGAAAAGCGCCTATGCCTACAAAGGGAAGTAAGATCGAAAGAGATAAGCTATAGAACATATCCTGGTCCGGGAAGAAAATCATACTGAAGAAAAGCGGCGTAGCGGATAAGATGCAGATGAGAACGCCTAAAATCATTTGCATACTGTAGGTGCTCTGAAACCTTGCCTTTTTCTCCTTCACCATCCCGTCCACCCCATAGGCAGTGTTCAGTGCTTCGTGCTTTAAATAGCTAAAACGCTCTCCGTCGAGCTTGTTTTTCATGCAGAGAGCAACCCCCAGACCGACCAGCACTAAGACGATAAGGATACCGATACCGCTTGCCTGATCTTCGCTGAGGGGAATCTTTCCATATTCCGCGAGAGTCACGAGAGTAATTAACGGGGCAGCGGACACGATGAAGAGGAATGTGGCGAAAGCGGAGGGAAGCGCCTTTCTGCTCTGATAGGCAAGGAAAGCACTCGCTTCCTCCATAGAGACAGATACTTCCTTTTCGGAAGAGTCCTTGTCTACCGGAGTAAAGGCTTTCGCGGGTTCTTCTCCCATCTCATCCTTTAGAAGATAATCCGTACTTACGGAAAAGATTTCCGAGAGTTTCAGGATCTTATTCATATCGGGAATGGACTGTGCGCCTTCCCATTTGGAAATGGACTGTCTGCTGACCTCCAGTTTTTCCGCCAGATCCTCCTGTGACCATCCGTTTTTCTTTCTGAGTGCAATGATTTTATCTGCCAGTATCATACTTATCTCCTTTCTGTTTATGGAGGAATCATAGCAGAATATGGAGTTGCAGAAAAGAAATCCGCCTTTTCAATTTGTCAACCGAGGGTTGCAAAAGCCCCATTATTGCGGTTGCTAAGGCTCTATTTCCATTTTTTTATTTTTTATTTCAAAAGAAAAGAACCATCACGTTTCTGTTTTCTACTGTCGGGCAGTCTTCGTGGCTTCTTTATTTTTTATTCTTTAAATAAGTCACCGCGTCCTGATAGCGCATGGCAATGGAATCCTTTTCCACAGCTTCCCCATAATTTGTGATGAGATAGAGCGGATCCCTTTCCTGAATGCGATTCAGGAAGGAAAAATAGCTTTTCTTGTCTATCGGTTTATCATAGAGCGTGAATTTCTCGTCTTCTCTTGCCGGCTTATCTCCATTTTCCTCTCCGCCTATTTCGGGGTCATAGGTATAGCTCGCCTGCAAATCGAAAGTCAGCGGGAGATTTCCGGAGGAAGGCAGCAGGAAGAGATTTTCCGTATTTTCCGCATCGTAGTCCGTCTGCACGAGGTAGAGCCGCTTGTCTTTTTTGGTGAGGAAAATCTTATAAAGCGCACCGCCGCCGACCTGATAATCCAGATTTTCTTTTATGGCGACTTCCACCATTTTCCCTTTTTCATAAGTGTAAATGTGAAGGTCTGCGTGAATGGCTTTCCCGTCCTGTTCATAATGACTGCCTTCCATCAGAAGCAGCTCGGGAGTGCTGTCTCCATATACATCCTGAATGGCGATTCCTTTGGTTTCCAGACTGATGGGCGCACGGTCTTTGTCCTCTCCGTATCTTTGCCAGGTGTAAGCGCGGATGTCCTTCTCCTTTTTTTCCAGAAAATCAAGATAGGCGGAATAAACCGCATTTTCCTGTGAAGTATCTTTTACAGTGGGCGTTTCTTTTTGCGCTGCGCTGGCGGTAGCTGTTTCTTTCTGCACCGCGGTACTGCCGGTTTCTGTCCTCTTTTCACTTACAGAAGGCGCCTGCGATGCCGTTTCTTTTTTCTCTGCTTTCTTTTCGCAGGAGAGGAGAGACAGAGAGAGCAGGAGCAGGGAGAGGGGGGCAAGCGCTTTTCTTGGATTCATCTTTTTCATCGTACGAGTCTCCTTTTTTTCCTTACTCTAGCATAAGAAGAACGGGAATACTGTACTTCTTCATTTCCTTATTCTTACGATTCCGCTATACATAAAATGAAATAATATTCATATTTTGTACAATTTTAATATAGAAATATGCAATAGAACACAGCACTTATAACAATAAACAAATATACATCATTACAAAAATGCCTATAATTAATAACGATAACTATAATCAATTGGAGGTACAATGATGTCTATTTATTGTGATGCTAGAAAATTTGCGGAGAAATTCATTGATCCATGCAGTAAGAAGGTGGACGACGAGGGAGTGTTCCCGGTAGAAGCTTTTGCCGAGATTAAAAAGTCCGACTTCTTAACCCTATTGATTCCGAAGGAGCAGGGAGGCTCCGGATTTGGTATAGAAGAGCATGTAGAGGTTTGCCGTGCCTTTGCGAAGAGCGATGCAACTACCGGTCTTTGCTACATGATGCATAACGTTGCACTGACCGTAGTCCTTGCACGCGGCAGTGAAGAAATGAAGAAGAGAATCATCAAAGAAGTTGTAGAAGACAGAAAGATGCTGGCTCTCGCATACAGCGAGCTCGGCACCGGAACACACTTCTATATTTCCGATTTGGAGGCGGAAAATGCCGGAGAGAAGAAGCTTCTTACCGGTGTGAAGAGCATGGTTACCTCAGCCGGACAGGCATCTTATTACCTGGTTCTCGCTCCGTCCGACAAAGAGGGAGCCATCGATAACTGGCTGGTACCGCTGGAGACGCCGGGACTTCGCTTTGAGCAGAATACATGGCATGGGATGGGAATGCGTGGAAATGTATCCTGCCAGATGCATTTGACGAAGGCGGAGATTTCGAAGAAGAACCGTATCGGCGAGGAAGGTGCCGGACAGGAGCACGTCTTTAATGTAGTAGCGCCGTACTTCATCGCCGGTCTTGCCGGAGTTTACACCGGTCTCAGTGAGCACATGCTGGAAGAGAGCATTGCACATGCAGAGCAGAGAAAGTACACTTCCGGAACTTCTCTGTCCGAGATTGAAACCGTACAGATTCACCTTGCGAAGATGTACAATCTGGTCAATGCCTCGATTTGCACGACAAAGGAAGCAACTAGAGCAGCTGCACAGGGAGATGCGGATGCACTGGCAAAGATTCTCTCCGCTCGTGTGATTGCTTCGGAAAATGTCATCGAAGCCGGAAGACTCGGTATGCGTGTCGGTGGAGGAAAAGCATACAACAAAGTCGGCCCGATGGAGAGACTTTTGCGGGATTCTTATGCCGGTCAGATTATGGCGCCGAGCGTGGATGTCCTTACGGTATGGCTTGGAAAGGCTATCACGGGACAGCCATTAGTATAAGGAGAACGAACTATTCCGCCGGCGGTTTTCGCCGGCTAAGGAAAAGAGAAGAAATGAGGCATAGATACAATGGATAAGATTAAGTTGGGCGCTGTCATATACGCGCCAAAAGTTACGGTTATATGGGGGATTATTCAGGATTTTTTTGCATCGGAGCATTGTCCGATTGAGCCTGTGTTCTACAAAGATTATAAGAGTCAGGTAGACGCGCTCATGAAGGGAGAGATCGATATTGCATGGAACTCACCGCTTGCCTGGCTGGATGCCTTCTTGCTGAGCAAGGGGGAGTGCTTAAATGGCTCTATGCGGGATACCGATCAGAATCGGAAGAGTTATCTGGTTGTAAGAAAGGACAAAGGCTTTAAGACCATCGCGGATCTGAAAGGGAAGACCATCGGTTTCGGCGCTTACGACTCTCCGCAGGCCAGGTTGATTCCGATTTACCATTTGCATAAAAATGGTCTGGAGTATGAGAAAGATTATATCGAAAAACGCTATGATATCGGTCTTGGCTTAAATGGAGACCATGTCGGGGGAGAACTGGATGCCGCAAAGGCAATGCTTTCCGGCGAAGTGGACGGCAGCTGGATGCTGGACTTAAACTACAAAGCCTGGATTGCAGATGGTACGCTCGATGAAGCACAGGTGCAGATTCTTTCCGAGACGGCGTATTTTGACCACTGTATTTTTACGGGAAGAC
Organism: Lachnospiraceae bacterium; assembly: GCA_015258095.1. Classification (GTDB taxonomy): domain Bacteria; phylum Bacillota; class Clostridia; order Lachnospirales; family Lachnospiraceae; genus Oribacterium. The sequence continues at coordinate 8,589 of JABZIV010000019.1, read as the reverse complement.
CGGATTTCTCGAAGGAGCAGTTTGCCCATTTTACAGAAGTACTGCACAAGATGGACTACAAGAATCCTGCCCATAAGGAAATGATGGATATGGAGGGCCTGAAGGCATGGGTTCCTGGAAGAACCGAGAACTTTGAGCAGATAAAGAAGGCAAATGAGTATCTGCATTTCTTTTCAAAGGAGCAGGTATGAGGAAAAGCTTTCCCGCTTTTACCACATCTCTAATCGGCAGTATGCCGCGAAGTCGGGAACTCTTACAGGCGAAGAGGCTTCTGCAAAACGGAAAACTCGCCCCGGAAGAGTATCAAACGCTTCTTAATCAAGAAACCGAACTCGTAGTACAAATGCAGGAGCGAAACGGCATCGACCTCATCACGAGTGGAGAGCTGAATCGAGATAATTACGTTTCCTTCGTTTCGGAAAAACTGGAGGGAGCGACCATGATGAGTATGGCGGATATGCTCCCTTATATGGAAGATAAGCAGGGCTTTGAGGAGATTCTGGACACGTTGGATGTACCCGCAGTCAGCATTAAAAATGCAATCTGTACCGGAAAGATCCGCAGGAAAGAGAGTCTGGTAGGGGAAGAGATGCAACGCCTTCGCCTCTTTTCAGAGAAAGAGCGAAAGGCAACGCTTCCCGGACCCTATCTTCTGACTCGGTCTATGTGGCTCCCTGCCCTTTCCTCGAAGGTCTATGATAGCAAAGAGGAACTGGGAAAGGATGTTCTTCAGGTTCTGAAAGAAGAAATCCTGGATCTCATGCAAATGGGAGTCTCGGTTATTCAGTTCGATGAGCCGGTACTTACGGAAGTGGTATTCACCAAAGGAAAGACGCGCTCCTTTATGTGCGCAGCACTTTCGGAGAAGAAAGATCCGACGGAAGAGCTTCAATTTGCGACTGCACTACTCCAGGAAATCATGGATTTTATGCGGGAGAAGGAGCTCATCAGTGTGCTCCATGTCTGCCGGGGAAACTGGAGTAAGAATGAAGGGATTCTTCTCAGCGGTTCTTATACGCCGCTCGTTCCGCTGTTTTCCACCGTACTCCCTTCCGTCCTTGCCCTGGAGTACTCTACCAAGCGGGCAGGCGATTTGGCCTCCCTTCTGGAAAATGAACGAATCCGCGAGCATTGTATCCTGGGGCTTGGTGTCATCAACCCGAGAATCGATACCGTGGAGACGAGAGAAAGTATTGTGCGGCGGGCGGAAGAGGCTTTGCAATATTTACCGAAAGAGCGACTCTGGCTGAATCCGGATTGCGGCTTTGCAACCTTTGCCAATCGTCCGGTAAACGTGCTTCCCTGTATTGAGAAGAAACTGCAAGAATTACATCTCGCGCAGGAGTATTTGCGAAAAGAAAGAGGATAGGAGAGGATTACCTTGGATAGCTTTTCGGATACCTTATACCATTACAGTATGAAATATCGCGGAATCGTGAAAGCGGACGGAGAGGTCACGGTCTACACCGAAAGAGGGAGTTTTCCCTGTAGTGCGGAGATGGAATTTGACAGCAAGAAAGATACGGATACCGCAGTGAATTATTTTTCTGCGGGTCTCCTTTCCGGCATACTCCACGGAATCCTTTCCTATATGAAGAAGGACGGCAATCCGTTGGAAGAGGTGGAAGCGAAGGCGGAGGTTGTGCTGGATAATCCGCTGTCTTATTTATCGGTCAAAGGCTATGAGGAAACACCGAGGATTGCAAAAGTGAAGGTAGACCTGTACTTTTACAGTTTTCTGGAAGAGGAGGAAGTTCTGGCAAAGTGTGAAGAAGCTTTGAAGAAGAATATCCTCTACCAAACCCTTTCCCCTACCGTCGATATCGAAATTGTGTACCACCTTTCCCTATAGGTGGTACTTTTTTTATTCTTAACGAGTATTGCTCGTAGGGTGCGCGGTCTCACTTGTGCCTACTCTGCGTAGAGCTTACTTGGTCAGAAGGGCATGAAGAACAGGTTTGAGCCTTGTGCCCATCCTGCGTAAATGATACACTAAAGCAACTTTACAGGAATTTGATTCAAGTAACTTTGATTTTTGCGAGCAGATTTTGCGATAGAAAGGAGCGGAAGATTATGAATATTTTTATTTGCTACGACCGTTGTTCTACCTGTAAGAAGGCGGAGGATTTTTTAAAGAAAAAGGGAATCTCTTTTCAGAAGCGTCCGATTAAAGAGGAAAATCCCACAGCGGAAGAGATTCATCAGTTCAGAGCGCGTTCGGGTCTTCCTTTAAAACGCTTCTTTAATACCAGCGGAATGCTCTATAAGGAGATGGGATTGAAAGAAAAGCTGGAATCCATGTCGGAAGAAGAGCAGGAGAAACTCCTTGCTACCGATGGAATGCTTGTGAAACGCCCTATTTTTCTCTATGGGGATAAGGTACTGGTCGGATTTAAAGAAAAAGAATGGGAAGAAGCGCTTTAAAAACGCTCTTCCCAATGATTATGCCTATTTCCGGCAGGTGTAATTTCCGCATTACCATGCCTATTTCCGTATGGTGTTATTAGCATTACCATGCCTGTTTTCGGACAGTGTAATTTCCTGCTCCGTGTCCTTTGTGTTTTCCGCCGGAAGTCGGAAGAGTTGCTGTGTTCGCTCCTTGATCAAAGCTTGCGCGGGTAACGCTCGGGCGGCTAGTCGTGCCTAAAGCGGGCAGAAAATAGACGAATTCTTGATATCTACGGGAGGAAGTATGGCGCAAACAACAAAACTTTGGAATCGAAATTTCAGCTTGGTGATTCTTGCGTCTACGATGGGGACTATCGGAGGAATTGCGGGCAGTTTTGCACTGGCGTTCCTGGTTTTCGATGAAACCGGGAGCACTTTGGCATCCGCTCTGATTGTGGCAATACAGCTGCTTCCTTTCTTGTTTGTCCCTATCGTTATTGCGCCTATTATGGATCGACTTCCGAGAAAGACTTTTCTGGTCATGGGGGATGTCGCCAATTCCTTTTTGATTTTCGGCATGGGACTATGGCTCTTGTTTTTTCACTTTTCCTACATCGGGTATCTCGCGCTGTCTTTGCTTCTGGCATGTCTCGGATCGGTAGACGAGTTGGCGTTCACCAGTATTTATCCGGAATTGATCCCGAAAGGCGCGGAGCAACAGGGCTACGCGGTATCTTCCATGCTTTATCCGGTTTTAACGGTGATTATGACCCCGTTTGCCGCAGTGCTTTTGGACACGTTCGGTGTGGCATGGATTCTGATTGCGCAGGGCGGATTATCGCTTCTTGCCGCTATAACGGAGAGCTTTATTCGTTTGGATGAAACGGAACGACATCATTCCGAACCCTATTCTCTTCAGGCATGGGCCTCGGACATACGGGAGGCGGTACAGTATTTAAAGAAAGAACGCGGCCTTTTGGGTCTTTATGAATATATGGCGGTGAGCAATGGTGTTGACTGTGCCTATTCTCCCCTTCTCATCGCTTTTTTCCGTACTTTTCCGGGATTCACGGCGGCAATGTATGCCGCATTTTCCGTGGTGGAGTTTATAGGAAGGTCCATCGGCAGTGCATTACAATATCGAATTAAAATTCCGGATAAGAAGAAGTTCGGTTTCGTGTTTTTTGTTTATCAAACATATTCCGCGATGGATATGTGTTTGCTCTGGCTTCCGTATCCTTTGATGCTTGTGAATAGGGGAATATGCGGTTTTCTCGGGAGTAACAGCGTCATCATAAGAGAGGCAGCCGTACAGAGGTATATTCCGGAGAGACTCCGGTCTCGGGTCAATGCTTTCCAAGGGGTTCTGGTTACAGCCGGCTGCAGTGCATTTTCTTTGGTGATGGGCGTTCTCGGAGAGATTCTGGATTATCGGTGGTGCATTACGATTGGCGGAACAATTACCCTGCTATCTAGTTTTGTTCTGATTTTGGGAAGGCAGAAAGCACTTCGCAGGATCTATGAACCGGGGGAAGAAAGGAGCATATCTTAAGCATGAAAATTCCTTTTGAACTGCTTAACGGGATTATTCTGATTGACGTTTCTGTAAACGGTAAGAGCGGGAAAATGGCGTTTGATACCGGTGCCATGCAAACATGTCTGAACAGCAGTCATTTTAAAAATTTTGAGGGAGAGCGGAAAGAAGTATCCAAGTTTGACGGAGCGGTAAAGACGGAAACTACCGTAAAGGGAAAGTGCGATATGCAGTGTCGGGATTGGAACTTGACCGATATACCGGTCATTCTTCTGGATATGGATTATGTGGAGAAGCCTCTTAAGGGAGTGCGCTCTGATCTTATTTTCCTGGGAACCATGGGAATAGACGTTATCAGGAGCCATAAAGTGCTTCTGCATTATGCCGCTTCAGAGTTGATATTGGATGAAGAATTTTCCGTTCCTGCGGAAATCTACGAGATGCATACGGATATTCTCCCGGTAGTGGACGTCTCTATCGGAGAAGAAAACTATAAGTTTGTTTTGGATACCGGCGCGAATACCTGTATGTTGGAGGATTCTTTTAAGCAGAAAGACTTTCCGGCTGTGAATGCGGCTTCCACTGTAGTTCGAATCCCGAAAATGACTGCGTTTGGAAAAGACTACACTGACGTAATGGCGGTTATAACGGATATGTCTGCCATTCAATCCAAGCTTCCTGTGTCAGGCGTCATCGGATATCAGATTCTAAAAGATGGCATCTCTTATTTTGATTTTGAAGAGGGAAAGATATTTATATGCGGGTAGAAGAAGGGGACACTTTAACTGCGCATAATCATAAAATTATAAAATATTATACTTGCGCATAATCAAAAATCACAATATAATGTGCGCATAATCAAAGAAATACCATATATAAATACTGCGCATAATCAAAAATCCCACCCAATGAGGTAGATTGTAACTGCGAGGAGAATTGGATGATTTTAAAAAGAAAAATCTATAGCAAATTATTGGAGTGGAAAAATGGCTGCGGTGGAACAAAAGCGATAATGCTGGAGGGTGCCAGGCGTATTGGCAAATCTACAATTGTTGAAGAATTTGCAAAGAAAGAATATGAATCGTATATTCTTATAGATTTTGCAAAGAAGGATAAAGTTGTAGAAGAATACTTTAGTCAATACCTGAATACGCTTGATGATTTATTCATGCTGCTTAGCACCTACTATGGGGTTCATCTTATCAAAAGAAAATCCGTGCTGATTTTTGATGAAGTACAGATGTTTCCACAAGCAAGAGCCGCAATAAAGTATCTTGTTGCTGACGGTAGATACGATTATATAGAAACTGGCTCGTTGATATCCATCAAGGAAAATGTTAAGGATATTGTAATCCCCTCAGAGGAGAGAAGCATTACCATGTATCCGCTTGATTTTGAGGAATTTGCCTGGGCGCTGGGAGAAGAACAGCTTTTAAATTATATAAAAAGATGTTTTGAAAAGCGGGAGCCTTTGGAAAGAGGTATGCATAATAATGCAATGATGCTTTTTAAGCAGTATATGCTAGTGGGTGGCATGCCAAAACCGCTTATCATTTACATTGAAAATAAAAAAACCTTCAGTTTAGTGGATGCTGAAAAACGGGATATTTTGAAATTGTATCGTAATGATATTATGAAGATTAAGGCACAGTATCGTGGCAAGGTTTTGGCGATTTTTGATCAAATACCCGGATTATTGTCACAGCATGAGAAACGTGTCGTATTCAAAAATATACAGGAAGGCAGTTATGCGGATCGATATAGTGAAACTTTTTTTTGGCTGTCCGATTCTATGATTTCAAACGAGTGTTTTTTGTGTAATGATCCCAATGTTGGCCTCTCAATCAATGAAGAACGAACTTATGTAAAGTGCTATATGGGGGATACAGGACTTTTGCTCAGTCATGCATTTGATGAAAACGAGTTGTTAGAGAGTGAGGTTTATGCACAGATTCTAAATGATAAACTATCTATTAATGAGGGAATGTTATATGAGAACGTCATAGCGCAGATGCTTGTGGCAAATGGACATAAATTGTACTTTTATACTCATTATTCACTTGAAAAACACCGTAATGATATAGAAATTGATTTCATTATATCCAATAACAGTAAGTTGAAATATAAAATGTATCCTATAGAGGTAAAGTCAGGGAAAAAGTATTCTACAGCTTCTCTCAATAGATTTAATGAAAAATATAAAGCAAGAATAGGGGAGAGTTATATTATTCACCCAAGAAATCTGGTCATGAAAGATGGAATAGTGTGTATACCGGCGTATATGACCTTCTGTTTATAAAAGTCAAATAAGTTACGCTCCGATAGAAAAGGAGCATGAATAGGTTCATTCAGACTCCTTCACGAGAACCGGTGCTTGCTTGTGGCAAAGTTCTGCACAGCAGCGACAAGCTTATGACGCAGTGTCAGCAATGTGATTATAACCACTGAGTGCTTTGCATTTTGGAGGTAAGATGAGATGATAGAGCTCATTTTAGCCTAGATGAAATTTTTATTCGCCTGACATGATACATAAAAATGTCGGAAAGCCCTGTTTGACAGCAGAAGTGAGAAGTGCGGAAAGTTGCAAAAATCAAGAGATAATTCGAGATAAATAAGGAGTAAAAAGTTATGCTAAAAATCTGTTTCGTCTGCCACGGCAATATCTGTCGCAGTCCCATGGCGGAATTTATCTTAAAAAAAATATTGGAAGAAAACGGAAGAAGCGAAGATTTTCTCGTATTCTCCAAAGCGACTTCTTCGGAAGAAATCTATCACGGACAGGGCAATCCCGTCTATCCTCCGGTGCGGGAAATCCTGGAGGAACTGGGAATAGATTGCGGTAAAAAGCGAGCTTGTCAGTTACAAAAAGAAGACTACGAAAAATACGATTATTTCATCGGGATGGATGAGCGGAATCGGGAGAACATGAAACGCATTTTCGGAGGGGATCCGGAAGGGAAAGTTTCTCTCCTTGGAGATTATACGGATAGACCTCATCCTATTGCCGACCCCTGGTATACCGGCGAATTTCGGAGTTGTTATGAGGATATCCGGAAGGGGTGTGAAGCGCTTTTTACAAAGCTTTCAGAGTCTGCACGGTAAAGGCATTTTGTAATGCTATAAAATAACACTTCTCTAGAAGGAAAAATTCTTGACACAAATACTTTAGCGTGGTAAAGTGCTATCACATTACCACAAGAAACCACCGAAAAAACATCGGCAGTAAAAGCAAAAAGAAAAAAGAAAATCAGCAAAAAGAAAAGTAGAAGAACGAACCGAAGCAAAAAGAAAAACCGGATTGCCGGCACGAAGACAAGGGGAGGAAAGAGGGATGAGTATGTTGAAAGCGGGAAGAGCGATTAGAACGATTCTTTTATGTACAGGGCTTGCCATGGCACTGTTTGCCTGCGGAGGAAAGCAGGGTGCGGAGCAGAACACGGAAAAACAGTCGGGAAAGAATACGGAACAAAGCGGAGAGAAGGGAACGGAGAAGCAGGAAGGGAAAGAAGCGAGCTTTACCGTCGGCTTTGACCAGGAGTTTCCTCCGATGGGCTTTGTGGACAGCAAGGGGGGATACACCGGCTATGATTTGGAACTTGCAGAGGAAGTGGCTAAGAGACTGAATAAGAAATTCGTACCGAAGCCGATCAATTGGGATGCGAAGGATTTAGAGTTAAACTCCGGAAATATCGACTGTATATGGAACGGCTTTACCATGGAGGACAGGGAAGACAAGTATACCTTTGTCGGACCCTATATGGCGAACAAGCAGGTATTTGTCGTGAAAGAGGAAGGAATACAGAGCGTTTCCGATTTAAAAGGGAAGACGGTGGAGGTGCAGAAAGATTCTTCCGGACTTACTGCACTGAATCGGGATGAAAATAAGAGCCTGAAGGACAGTTTTTCCTCTCTGGTGGAAGTCGGAGATTACCAAAGCGCAATGATGGACCTGGAAACAGGCGCTTGTGATGCCGTTTGTATGGATTCGGTTGTTGCGGAGTACCAGATTAAGAGCACAAAGAAGCCGTTTCGGATTTTGAAAGACAGCCTTTCCGAAGAAAAGTACGGCATCGGATTTAAAAAGGGAAATACGGCTCTTTCCGATGCGGTAAAGAAGACTCTTTTGGAAATGAAAGAGGATGGCACGGTAGATAAGATTACAGAGAAATGGTTCGGTACGAAGGATAGCTTTGTATTGCAATAGGGGGAAAGAATGACTTGGATCACGATTTTAGGGAAGTTAATGGCGGGACTGGGGGTCAGCCTTTCCATTTTCTTTGTCACCCTCCTTTTTTCCCTACCCCTTGGTCTTCTCGTTGCGTTCGGGCGGATGCATAAGAATTCCGTTTTAGCGGGTTTCACGAAGGGCTATATCTCCATTATGCGGGGAACGCCTCTCATGCTCCAGCTTTTTGTCGTGTACTATGGACCCTATTATATTTTCAAAATTAATTTACATCCCGGATATCGCATGATTGCGGTTTATATCGGTTTTGTGGTGAATTATGCGGCATATTTTGCTGAGATTTACCGTTCGGGAATTCAGACGATGGATAAGGGGCAGGTGGAAGCGGCGGAGATTCTCGGTTACAGCCGTACACAGTGTTTCTTTCGCATTGTCTTTCCACAGGTCTGGAAAAATATCCTGCCTTCGATTACGAATGAAG
>JABZIV010000018.1 GCA_015258095.1 Lachnospiraceae bacterium | reverse complement strand
TCCCTGGCTCTCTCTTTTCAGCATTAGCAAAATACACTGTTTTTCCATCTGTTGCCTGCACCATTGCCTCTAATCCCGTGGCGATTGCCCAGTCGCAGAGTATGGACTGAAATTGCTCTTTCCCTGCAAAATCTTGAATTTGAATTGCCATTTTTTTCCTTCCTCTTCTATTCTTTTTTAGAATATTAAAATACATTGTATACTTCTATATCGACAAACGAAATTGGAGATATAACAAGTTTGGGAAAATAATTCGTTTTTCGGCGCCTCCGCTCTTATCATAGAGCTGTATAACGATTTGTATAGAAAATTTTTAGAATAAAGCGGAGAAAAATAGTGTATACTAACACTTAAGTGTTATTTCCAAAAAATCAAAATACAAGGCTATTTTCTTAGCCATGAAAAAGAAAGGAACTCCATGGAATTTCAAGTCTGCCATGAAAATGATACCTCCGTCCGGCTTCGCCTGGACTACGGCATAATCAAAGCGAAAGAGGAAAAGATTCTCAGTGAAATCCTCTCCCTCTGTCCCCAGATTATGGGGATTCAGATCTATCCGGCAACCTCCGGCCTCCGCATCTTCTTTAAGGGCGACAAGGAGAAAGTCCTGCAATTCCTGAAAGCGATATCCTACCGGAATGTCCGCTTCTTTGCCGAGGAATTAAAAAGAAAAGAGGATTTCCACGTCCAACTCCTTCCGAGCGGCAAAGAAATCCTCCATGAGTTCAGTAAGGGGGGAAAGAAGATGCCCGCCCCGCTAAAGAAGAAAATCGGAAAAAAAATCGGTTTAGAAGCGATTGCCGATATGGTTCTTCCGCATCCGCTCTCCCTTGCCTATCACGTTTATCAGCTACTCCTCCTCTATAGAGCTTAGCACAGGGAGCTCTTCCAGCTTATATTCCTTGTCTTGAAACCAGCCTTCGTCCTCTCCCGTTAAGAAAAGGAGCGCGTGCTTTGCTCTTGTTACGGCAACATACTCCAGGTGAAGAAGATGGCTGTCTCTTTCTTCTCTCCTGCTTTCCTGCCCGGCTCCCGCGCCTGTAAGGATGACAATATTCGCATTCAGTCCTTTCGAGTAGCGGGCTTCCAGAACGACTTTATCACAAGAGCCCTTTAGGAAAGGAAGTTCTTTCAGAATCTCCCTATAGGCATCACTTCGTTCTTTACTCTTACAAAGTACCAGAAAGTCCCGCTCGCTTAAGGAAGGATAGGCTTTATGCAGAGCGAGGAGCAAGGCCTTCAGGCTCTCTCCTTCTCCGCCGGAAACCGCTTTCCGGTAGACTCCGTGAATCGGGCAGTGCTTCAGGAAATCCGCCTTCTGCGAAGCTTCCATATCCCGGTAAGAACGCATCTTCTCCCGGAAAGAGGCATTGATCCAGTCTACCAGCTGCTTATTCGCCCGATAGTTCTCATTCAGATAAAGCACCCGCACATTGCGCCGCGCTTCCATTTTCTTCTTCATTTCGAAGAAAACCTGTCTGCCTTCTTCCGCATCCTGATAAATGGTCTGCCGGGGATCACCCACCATAAAGAGACAGTTGTGTCGCATCTTTCCCTTCCGGTCCATAGACAGGCGGAGAAGAATCTCCAGCTGTACACGATTCAGATCCTGCAATTCATCGGCATAAATCTTACTGAAATCTCTCCTCAGCTCCTGTAATAACGCCTGATTTCTCTTTAAAAGGCGGAGACACTGCTCTTCTACAGGAAGCTCACCCTCCTGTTCCGTTTCGCTTCCCTTCCCCTTCTCCAGAACAAAGAGGCAGAACGCATGGAAGGTCATGATATGCATTCGGTCGATTCCGTGCACCTTCTTCTTTAAGCGGCGACTCGCTTCTTTGTTCACCGCAATTTCCCGATATAAATGTTTCTTAATCTTCTGCTTAAACTCTTCTACCGCTTCTTCAGTAAAGGCAATCAAAAGGAAATGGGACAGTCTCTCTCCGCCCATAATCTGGTTCAATATTCTCCTCGAAAGCAGGGTCGTCTTTCCCGTTCCGGGCCCGGCAATGATGAAGAGATTATCCTCTGCGTTTCGGATATAATCTCTCTTCCTCTGCTCAGTCCAAAATCTCTTATTTTTTTCCATGCCTCTCAATTTCAAAAAAACAGGGCACCGCAAAAAACGATTCCCTGTCTCACTTCCTCTTTACTCCGCCTTTACGGAAAGATGCAGTCCCATGCCTTCCAACTTGTTCAGAATCTCATCCAGAGACTTCCTGCCCATGTTTCGTACTTTCATGAGATCATCCATACTCTTCGCACAAAGGTCTTCCACGGTATTGATTCCTGCACGCTTCAAACAGTTATATGAACGAACGCTGAGCTCCAGTTCATCGATACTCTTATTGAGTTCATCGCTCTTCTGCTCTTCCGTGCTTCCTGCTCCGGCACTCTCTTTCGCACTGCCGTCCATATCAATAAAGAGTTTCAAGTGGGTCTGTAATACACGGGCAGCCAGCGAAACCGCTTCCTTCGGAGCCAGAGTCTTGTCCGTCTCCACATCCAGAATCAGCTTCTCTTCCTCTCCCTGCTCCTCTATCCGGACATTGACCTTCTTCACGGGAGAATAAATCGCATCGACCGCAATCACCCCGATAGCCAGGTCACTATGATCCCGGGTATTTGCTCCGTCATAGCCTCTTCCTCTGGTAATGGTAAGCTCCATATAGAGCTTTGCATCCTCACCGGAAAGCGTCGCAATCACAAGATCCGGATTCAGTACCTCGATTTCGGAACTTACTTTGATATCCGAAGCCTTTACCGTACCTTCTCCCATATAATCGATATACGCCATAATCGGCTCTTCCGTGCTTCCTGTATACCGAACCGCCAACTTCTTCAGATTCATGATAATCTCGGAAACGTCTTCCTTGACGCCGGGAATAGAGGAAAACTCGTGGTAGACACTATCTATCTTCACCTCACTGACTGCCGCACCGGGCATGGAAGAAAGAAGGATTCTTCTGAGCGAATTCCCCAGTACGGTGCCCTCTCCCTTGACCAGAGAAGTACAAACAAAACGACCAAAGCCCTGCTCTTCTACAAGCTCTTCTACTTCTAAACACGGATTCATACTATTCTCCATTCCACACTCCTACACTATCCAAATGAAATCACACAGATGCAGAAAATCTTCATCGCCGTATAAAACAAGCGTAAAACCGCAGCGTAAAAACTACTAGCCTATCTATTATACTCAGTTTTCGCTAAATTTCGAGTCTTTTTCTTCCAATTCAGAAAAGAAAATGGCATCATGCCGCCAAATGCTTTCCTTTCTCCAGACCGTCGCTCTGTCTGACCAGAATCTCTTCCATGGAAACCCGAAAGAGGACGCTCAGGGCAAACATATTGTCCAGACTGGGTAAAGCCTTCCCCTGCTGCCACTTGTAAACCGCCTGCGGCTCTACGAATCCCATAAAGGAGGAGATATCCCGCACGCTCAGTCCCTTTTCTTTCCGAAGACGTTCAATATTCTTTCCCGTCGCATAAACATCAATCACGGGATATTCCACTGTTCTACTTTCGTCCATTAAGAACTCCCTTTCTTCTTTTCTGTTAAAAATAGCGGAAGCTTCCTCTTGCCAAGCCTCCGCCGTGAACGAGATCCTGCACAATGCCTGCACATCCCCCGCTATAAACGAGAAAACGCACGCTTCACGCACGGTACCCGCTGTAAACAAAATACCGCACTCTCTGCGCACGATCCTTGTTAAGAATGAAAGCTGATGACGGGAATCGGACCCGTGACCTCCGCACTACCAATGCGACGCACTACCGACTGTGCTACATCAGCATATTCAGAACATTAAGAAAATAGCATAGAACCCTGTTCTCTGTCAATTCTTTTTCTGAAAAACTACGGTGAGAATCCGAAAAAGGGAAGGGAGCTGTAAAACCATGCCGTACATTCTTCCGTACGGCATTTTCCGCAATGTCTGTTTTACAGCTCCTTTCTTCCGGAACTTTCTCTAGTGCTTCTTCTTCCTGCTCTCCAGAAGATAGTAGAAGGAAAGCAGAGCAAAACTCATCATGGACGCCAGTGCATACCACAGTATCGAAGAACTGTCCGCCGTTCTAACGTGCGAACGGGCTCTTCTCAGTGCTGCCAGTACTTCTCCAAGATGCTTTAATTCTTTCTCCTCTTCCGGGGTGAGCGGACGTTTTCTGGATTCTCCAAGGATTTCTCCCATCCGCTTCCGAATCTCCTTGATGGTCTTCGGCACCCTCGGAATCCGCGGAATTTCTCCTCCCGGGGTCGGTTGCTCCGGTGTTTCGGGCGTAATCGGCTTATCCGGCTCTTTGGGTTTCACTCCCGGTCCTCCCGGTGCACCCGGGTCATACGGAATCGGCTTCTTCGGATCACCTCCACCGCCTCCCGGACTGTTCGGTCGATATTCGTTCGTAAAGAGCGCTTCGGAGACTTCCACGCCGTTCTTATAAATCTTCTGTTTTACATGAAGGTCCCTCTTATTGTCTTTGTCCTGTGTCACCGTGAAGACGACTTTATACACCGTAGGATCATAGACATAGTTCGGAATCTTGTCATTCAGCTCTTCCAGGGTATAGGTGTAGACGCCCGGAATATGGAAGACAATCGGATTGTAGGACGTATGCCCTTCTCCGAGAATGATGACCGTTTCCGTTTCCGAACTGCTGCCTGCCGGCATGGGTTGGAAAAATCCTCTCGGCATCATCTTCAGCGTCGGTTTATTCTCTGCGAGGCGGTCGAGATTGCTGCTGCTTGCCAGTTCCCCCTCCAGGACACCATTTTCCAGATCGGCAAAACTCGGGTCTTCCGTATCCTTTTCCCAGTACACGGAATTAGAATCAATCTCCATCTTATCCGTCCGTAAAACGAAACGGAAGGGATCTGCCGTAGCAGGTTTATTTCCGCGAATCGCCTTTCCAAGGGAGACCGCTCCCTCCGTCGGAACCGGATTGAAGACATTCACATAGTTAAAGTCGTCCCCGGAAACAAGGGCAATCAGCTGTCCGAATCCATAGTCTTCGACCGTAATCGTAACTTCTCTGGTCGGTCGCGGATCGTTCGTAATCCCCGGGAAAAGCCCCGACTCGGTAATCGTATATTTATAAACTCCCGGCCTGGTGATCTTCACTCTGCCGAAACTCACCTCGCCGCCGATTGCGGAAGGATTTCGCTTGGTCAGGCTGTCCGCTGTTCCCGCTTCCGCCGGCATCGGATCGTTTGCGCTCGCTCTCTTCAAAGTGAACTCAAAAGCATTCGTAATATCCGGTTTCTTGATTCCCGCTGGCGCGGAAAGAAACTTTGCGACTTTAATCTCCGGTTCTACCGGCCCGGCATTGTACACGTTCGTGAAGGTCAGCGGGTTCTGATCGGAGTAACGAAGGTCTGAACGCATCTTCACATGATCCGGATCCGTAACCGTAACGGTCAGGAACTTATCTCCCATATCCAGACTCCTTATACCGCCGAGCTGCACGCCGCTTTCGTGTACTTTATACTTATAGGTTCCCGGTTTCAGAAGACGGATCTTTCCAAAGTCCACCGTTCCGCCATCCTCATCCGGATTCTTCTTCACGGCGGTGACCGGATTCCCCTCCTCATCGAGAAGCGGTGATCCATCCACGTCGGAAATCGTAAAGGTGAACTTCTCCTTAATATTCGGCGCGGTGAGCCCTGCCGGAACTTCCAGAATCTTCTTCACCGGCAAATGGAAGACGACCGGTTCCACCAGACGATGGGTACTGCTGGACTGCACCACGTCGGCTGCCACATTCTGCGGAACATCTTGCCCGGGGAAAAGGATTCCCTTACGATACGCCACGTTCGTGTTCTCTACCGAAACCTTACTCTGTTTCGTACTTGCGAGCATATTAACATTCGCAACAATAACGCCCTGCTGATCCAGGATAAACGGCTTATTTAACCTCGTAGTCCGGAGGTCAAAGGCAAGTGCCTTGATGGTCTTCCGATCCACCGTATTGGCACTCTCATCCTGGTAGTTCCACAAATGCCAAATCGAGCCGGGATTCCCCGGTTTATTCGGATTGCTGTCGCTTCCATGCCCGGGGTCATACAAGGGCTTTCCAAGGTCTAACTGTTCCGGAGTCGGAACTTGTGTCGCATAGAAGACTCTTGGCAACAAGGTATCCGTATTGGCAGAATTAGTCTTATCATAAGAACGTTTCGAAAGCATACTGTCGATGTCCACTCCGTTGAAATCGCCGTTTCGGTCCTCATCCTTTCCCAGGATATCGAAGAGAATGAGATCCGTACTTCTCGTCGTCGTAGAAGACTGATAGAGAAGACGGTGCGTGTAGGGGTCTCCCATATAACTCACGTTATGCACCATATAACGCGGATCAATCTCTGTCGAAACCGTATTCGTAAATGCAGCCTCGAGCACCGTAACCGGACCGAAAGGCATACTGAGCTGCGTGACGGAGATCGTATGGTTCGGTTTGACCTTTTCCGTATCCTTAATGGACTGGTACTGTAAAATCTTGTCCACGTTCGGCGTCTTCGTATCCGTATAATTACCGTTCCAAATCGACTCCGGATTCGTATTCACAAAGCCGAGCGTGTTCACAACGTTTCGTCCTCTATCCACAATATTGGTATAAGGATTCGAAAGGGTGTATCGAAGCTTCCAACCGCTTCGGTTATAGGTCTTGTTCCAGAAGCGATGATCGGCATCATTCGGCGCCTTGAACTCAATGATCATCATCGTCTGTCCGGACTGTTCCCAGTTCTTCTTGAACGTTACCGTATAATCCCTGCCCTTCTCATATAGTCGGTTCGCAGGTAAATCATCCTGCGGGTCCCAGGTTCCAAGAACGATGCTGTTCTCATTCACATAAGTTCCCGCAGGCAGAAGGTCATAAATCTTTCCTTCATTAATCTGATACTTTTTGGTGTATTTATCCTCCTGAAAGGCGGTCGGAAATGTGCCCACATTCGATCCTCTGGCGGTGACCTCCATCGTCTGCTCACTGCGCTCCGGATGATCGACATACGGTTTATTCTGCTTCAAAAGTTCCGAGTTGATATTTAACGGCTCCAAACCGTATCCAACCTGCGCAAGATAATTTCCGATACGGTAGTTCGGTAAGACTATATTTCCTTCCTGCCTAACCTCCGCATCCGCCGCACCGGCAAGGAAACTGATTTTATAGTTATCATTGCTCGCCATCGCAGCGGCAATTTCCGTCTGCATCTGCGGGGTCGGCGTAATCTGGAGTGTGAAAGCGGCATCGAAGCTTGTTCTGTACAAGTTGGAATCCTGGCGGAGCTGTAAACCGACAATAGGCGGACCGTTCTTGAATGCTTTCTCCAGATCCAGCTGGTTGGAAGCACTGATGGGAAGATTATCGTTTATGGTAGCTTTCTTCTGGTATGTAGCTTCCGGGGTGAAGATATACTGTCTATAGCGGTTCAAGGTAAACGAACCGTAATGGAAGAAGGAAGAATCCCCCTTCTTCCTAAGCCAAACCTCCACGGGCGGATACTCCGTATACTCCTTCTTGGCTTCCGCCTTCTTTGCAAAACCGATGATTTCGTTATTTACCTTCTCTACATCGTAAGCCTTCATGTCTTTCATGTAGATTCTTCTATAGTGATAATCGTCATCCGATAACTTATACGGGGTGCCCCGATAGACATCGCCATCGTTTCCCTGGCCATGCTGTAATCCGTATACATCCGAAACCGCGCTGTTCTGCGTCGCAGCGAGGGGTTGCCCATTTACACTCCCCGTCGTTGTCCGGTAGAGGTAATATGGCCGGTCGGTAATGGTCACTCCGGAACCCGGAACGGCAGGATTCGAGGACGTCTTATACGTCCCGTCCGAATTCAGCACAACGGAACTGTTCTTTGCCTGATAGCTGGATGAGAGCGTAAAGCTGTCATACCAGTTACTATAAATCAGCGGACCGTCATTTCCATCCTTATAAATACTCTGTGTTCCGAAAATCCCGAGGTAATACTGTCTTGCTCCGCTGTTATACTTCGTGTTCAGAAAGTCCCCGGCACTGGAAGGATGTACCAGCACCTTCATCTTATCCGTGAGATGCGCTTCGCCATTCCGGGTATAGCCGTCTGCCCAGTGCTCTGTAAAGGTGATTTTGTTTTTGAGTACTATTCCATCTGTACTTAAGTTAATGTGCGCATCCCGCGCTGCCTTTAATTTCGTATACGGATACTTGTAAAGGAGCGCATACAACTGCGAGTTATAGTCCGAATTTGCATAGTTTGTGCCTTCCACATAGGGTTGAAACGTAGGGAGTCCCGCCACACTGGGGTCTTTCGGAATTCCCACATAAGAGCGCTCTACGGGGTTTGCGAGATAAGGTGCATTGGCAGGCGGATTCGGGTTCGGTCCCGTTCCCATATATCTTGCAATATTCGCATAGCCGTTTTTCGCATAAATCTCGATATTTTTTTTGTAAAAGTAGTTGTCGCTGCCCCCGTTCATCGGAAGCTTCTTCGCACCGACTAAGATACCGCCATCGGAGTCCGCGAGACTCGCTGTATGAAAAGTATAATCAAAGGCTTGCGAGCTTCCTACTGCACGGTCAACACGCAGGTACCATACCCCGTAAAAATACTGATCCGCATCGTCGGGCTTGTCTCCCCAGCTGTTATCCCAGGTGAAGAAGATCCCTTTATTGACATCCGCCTCTCCGTGTTTCAGTTCCATCGTCGTAGGTTTTACCTCCGTCTCCACATGCACGGAAAGTTCCTTCTGATCTACTGCATCGAGGCTGTTGTCTTCATGGTCAATCTGCATCGTTACCGGAAAATGGTTGTCGTAGACTCCCTTCGGTTTTCCGTTTACGACCTGATGGGTCACCGAAAGCATCGAAGGAGTCAGGTTATAGACGATATCCGCCTTAAAGGTGACACCGCCGCTTAACTCACGGAAATTCTTCAGACGGAAATACTCCGCCGTTTTTCCTCCGCCAAGATCCTTCTGTACAATCGTATAGTTAAAACTACTCTGCGGGTTTGTCCCCGGCGCCTCCGGTACTCCGGTTGAAATCGCCGGAAGAAGCGGATATTGATTGATCGTCTTTAGAGAAGACACCGCAATCTTATTCGGATCACTGCTGTCCCATCCCTTATAGATTCTGGCGGGAATATCCATGGTGACCGTTCCCGGCTTGTACTTTGTATTCTTATTTCCCTTTAAGGTCAGCTCCACCCCGATAGTCGAAGTAATGACTGCATTGGAAGTATACTGCTGCGGAACGAGATTTAACTTCTTCTGCTTCCGCATATCTCCGTTACTGCCGTCGGTATACCAGCGCCCTGTATCGTTACTCGTAGCCGGGGCTTCCATCCAGAAGGCTTTAAAATCATGGGCATCGGCACTAAGCCCTGCCGTAGGCGTGGCTGCCAGTACCGTCGGGCTGAAATGTTTTGCGGAAAAAAGAAGGTCGTCTCTTTCTTCCTTTAAGGGAAGAATCTCCACAGGAAGGCCTTCCGGAAGGTGCACGAGTTGCAGTTCCTTCTCCTCATCCGACAAAACCTTCTCTATCTTTTCCGTTTTTTGAAAACGAACGTCGACTTTCTTTCCGGCTTTGGGCTGTACTTCCTTTTCTTCTCCATTTTCTTCATGGTAAAAAGTGATATCGACTGCTGTAACGATATCGATATCCGGATGAAAGCCGGGATTCTTCTCCTGATACTTCTTCAGGATGGCATCCTTTGCTTTCTCTATGACACTGTTTTCTTCTACCTTCTCCACCTTCATCGTGGTTCCGCTCGGGAAAGTGCCCTCTTCAAAGGATGCGGTAACGGTACCGACTCCGGGGAGGCTCTCCGTGAACGTGCCCGCTGGAAGGCTGTCCTTTTCCTCTGCCTTGTCTTCGTCCTTCTCTTCTGTCTTTTTCTCCTCCGTCGTTCCCGTGCCTTCCGTAACGGCGGTCTTCTCTTTTTTTATCTCCGAAGAAGATGCCTCTTCGCCTTCGGAATGAGAGACGCTTCTTTCCTCCTGTTCTCCTACAGAAGAAGATAAACCTGTTTCCCCCTGCGTGCCTCCGGATGAAGAAAAACCTGTTCCTCCCTGTGCTCCTTCTGTGGTGGATCCGCCTATCGCCTCTTCCCGGTGGATGCTTCCTGCCAAATTTCGTGCACTTTCCTCCGCGTAGGCAACTGTCTGCACATTTCCGACAAGCATCAAAAAAGTGAGGAAATACGCCATTCCCCTCTTGATGCCGCCGGCTTTCTTGTTCCGTTTCCCGCTCTGTCCTCCTGACAAATTCCGTTCGGGACGGCAACTCCATCCATTCCTCAACTCTCTATGCATAGACTCCTCTTTTCCTCCGGTCTCCTGATGCAAATGAATTCATTTAAAAAGTTCTTAACTGTTTATCGACCTATAAAAGCGATTTATTAGACAAATTCTATAAAAAATTGATGAATTCCTCAAAAAAAGAATTATATTTAAATAAATTGAGTCGATAAGGAAGGCTCTCCCGTCTCTTTCTTTTGAAGATTCCTTTCTTCTTTTCCCCTCCCCTCAGCGGGGAAGAAAAACAGAAGAAAACATTGCTATCTTCTTCCTTTTAGTGTTACACTATCATCGCTTTTGTGGAAAGTCGGGAGCCCTTCCACAGGATTTTATCTATCGTATCCCATATCATAAAATCTGTAGGAGGAAGATGCATGAACGAAAACGAAAGAATCCCACAGGACTATATCCAGGAGATTATCGACCTGCTTCGCAGCGGGGACGAAGCGGAAGTGCTTCATGAAAAATTAGATGAATACCATGCAAACGATCTTGCCTCCGCTCTTCCTCTTTTAGAAGAAGAGGAACGGAAATATTTATACAGTTTACTGGACAATGAACGCCTCAGTGAAGTCATGGAATACGTTGAGCACGGCTATCTTTACTTAGAGGAACTGAGTCCGGAGAAAGCCGGTATCATTCTTGCCGGCATGGAGCCGGATGATGCGGTATCCCTCCTCCGTGAAGCCGATCCGGAGAAGAAGACTCTCTGGCTCTCCAAGATGCCGCTGAAAGACCGGAACGAATTGCAGATTCTGGCTGCATACGACGAGGACTTCATCGGTTCCCGTATGACCACGAACTTCGTTTTTCTGGACAATCGCTTAAACATCGCGGATGCCATGAAATCCCTGATTCAGCAGGCTGCCGAGCATGATAACATCTCGAAAGTCTATGTCGTGCATGAGGACGGCTCCTATTATGGCGCCATCGATTTGAAAGAACTGATTATCGCACGAAGAGATACAAAGCTTGAAGATATTACGGAAACCGGTTATCCCTTCGTCTATGCGGATGAAAAAATAGAGGATTGTTTGGAACGAATCAAGGGATACGCGGAGAACTCCATCCCCGTTCTCGGAGAAAACAACATCATCCTCGGTGTCATCACGGCACAAGATGTTTTGGAAGTCTATGATGAAGAGATGGGTGAAGACTACGCCCGTTTGGGAGGTCTTTCCGCAGAAGAAGATCTGAATGAGCCGCTCTGGGACAGTGTAAAGAAGCGCCTTCCCTGGCTCGTCATCCTGCTCTTCCTCGGTCTCGTGGTTTCCACGGTTGTAGGACTCTTTGAAACCGTTGTAGCGCAGCTCACCATCATTATGGCTTTCCAGTCCTTAATTCTCGATATGTCCGGTAATGTCGGGACACAGTCCCTTGCGGTAACCATCCGTGTACTGATGGACGAGCGACTCACCGGAAAGCAGAAGCTGAGTCTGATTGGGAAAGAAATGGCTGTCGGCGGACTGAACGGACTTGTTATCGGCGTCTTCTCTCTGGTCGGCATCGGTGTCTACCTTGCTTTATTTAAACAGCAGCCACTACACCTCGCCGTTGCGATATCCGCCTGCATCGGTGTCTCTCTGATGGTTTCCATGGTGATTTCTTCCTTTGTCGGAACCATCACCCCGATTTTCTTTAAGAAAGTCGGCGTCGACCCGGCAGCCGCCTCCGGACCGCTGATCACCACCATCAATGACCTAGTCGGTGTCGTCAGCTACTACGGCTTAACCTGGATTTTACTCTTGAATATCCTGCATATCGGCGCAGCGTAAACATCCATATAGAGCGTCCCCGTTCCTGTTTCGACATCCGTCATTGGAGACGGCGGTGGTCAACGCGGACGACTTTGATAAATGCATTTTAAATAAACTTTAGCCTCAACATAAAGATCGTCCCCGCAGAATGTTTCTTGCAAAAAGCGTTTGGAGACGGCGGTACTTGCTGAAAACGAGTAAAGCGAAGTTTTCAGCTTAGTACCGTTCCGTCGGAACCGAGCGCAAGCGTCTTTTTGAAGAAACATCTGCGGGGACTATTTATAAAGGAGCTATTTTTAATACCCGAAGCTACTCCCTTACCGCATCTTCCAAAAGCCCGAAGATTTCCTCCGGCATCTCCTTTCCCGTCCACAGTCGAAAGGCTTCTGCCGCCTGATAAAAAAGCATGGGAAGGCCGTTCATCGTAGCGAGCCCCTGCTCTTTTGCCTGCAAAAGGAGCTTCGTCTCCATAGGATGATAGATACAGTCCGAAACAAATAGACCGGCATGAAGGAAAGTCCTGTCCGGAAGCAGCGATTCTTCCCTGAGCATGCCGACATTTGTCGCATTGACCAGAATATCGCTTTTTTCGAGAGAAGAAGGAAGGTCTTCCTCATAGGAGCCAAGCCGAATCTCTCTTCCGCTCTCTCTCTCCACTTTCTGTACAAAGGCTTTATTTTTCTCTATGGAACTCTTTCTTTGTAAAAGAATAATTTCTGCCAGTTCCGTGAAGACGGCGCGACAAAGAATCGCTTTTCCGGCACCGCCGAGTCCCATGAGACAAAGCCTTTTTCCCTGAACACTCCCATTTTTCTTCTCTAAGGCCCGAAAAAATCCGATGCCGTCCGTACTCGTTCCCCGAAGCTCTCCTCCCGGAAGAAACTGTAAGGTATTCACCGATGCGGAAAGTTTCGCTTCCGGAGACAGACTGTCACAAAGCGGAAGCACCGCTTCTTTTAAAGGCATGGTCAGATTCAAGCCTCCGATTTGCAGACTTTGGAAGGCGGAGAGAACGCTCGGAAGGGTCTCCTTCTCTACAGAAAAAGCAAGATAGCGTCCATTAACGGACAATCTGCGAAAGGCCTCGTTATGAATCAGCGGAGACAGACTGTGTCCCACAGGATTTCCCAGAAGTCCGTATAACTTTGTTTTCCCATCTATCTGAAACATATTCAAATCTCTTTCATGCTTTCCTTGTGTGTAATATAGAATAAAAACAAATGTACAGCCACGGTAATCCAGATGCAGTAATAGCCGAACACATGAGAGGTAGATACGGCAACAAAAGCGCCTGCGCAGAAAGAAAGCAGCATGAAGCCATGACTTCTGGATACAAAAAATGCATTGTCATCGTTATCCCGAATTCCCTTTACCAGATTTACCCCCATTTGCCGGATATGATTGGTACAGAAAGTCGTCGCCATGGAAAGCCCTTCCGCTTTCTTAAACACCGTAAACTGCATGGCACAGATAAAACTGAGCATGACTTGCGGAATCCGGTCCGGCACCGCCGCCGGCATAAATCCGATAAGGAGTGATATAAACGCCTCGAAAAGAAGCAGAATTCGCTCGAAGACCAACTGATTCTTTCGGTTCAGTCTCTCTCCGAGAAGTTCCGCAAAACAAACACCGCAAATATAAGCCGTCAGAGGCACAAAAGAATAGAGGCCTCTCTTCCAATCCCCGTTTCCGAAGGACAGCATCATCATCACCAGATTTGCCGTCTGGGCATTGGCGAAGACCTTTCCCCGTAAACTGTAGGTATATCCGCCGTAAAAACCGCCGACAAACATCAAAAGCGCAAAGAAAAACAAGCGCTCTACTATCTTAAACTCTTCTTTGGCATTCACCCTTACAACTCCTTTATCGTTAAAGATTGCTACTGCAAAAGTTTCATACAACAAAAATGTACCGCAATGATTCTATCATGAGCGCGATTTTCCGCTACGCCTGAAGACGTTGCCGCACAATCTCATACGCCAGTACACCGCATGCCACGGAGACATTTAAGGAATCAATATCTCCCTTCATGGGAATCGATGCCTGCATATCACAGTTTTCTTTCACCAGACGGGAAACCCCTTCGCCTTCATTTCCCATCACGAGACAAATCGGCCCCTTCAAGTTGAGAGAATACATACTTTGCCCGCCCATATCGGCACAGACAAACCAGATGCCTTCCTTTTTCAACTCTTCCATGGTCTGTACCAGGTTCGTCACCTTACAGACCTTCGTATAATTCAAAGCACCGGCACTGCTTCTCGCCACCGTTGCCGTGAGCCCAACCGCTCTCCTCTTCGGAATAATCACGCCATGCGCGCCGGAGAGGTTTGCGGTACGAATCATCGCCCCCAGATTATGCGGGTCTTCCACCCCGTCCAGGAGAAAAAAGAAAGGATCCTCTCCTCTCTCCTTTGCTACTTGAAGAAGGTCGGAAAGTTCGGCATAAGCGTATGCCGCAAGATACGCAATGACGCCCTGATGCACTTCTCCGGAACTGATTTCATCAAGACGGGACTTCTTCACGAAGTCCACCACCGTATCCTGCTTCTTCGCCTCCCGGAGAATGCTGAGAATGGGACCGTCTTTTAAACCGTCCTGCACAAATAAGCGGTCAATCGTCTTCTTCGCACGGAATGCCTCCATTACCGGATTTCTTCCTATTAAAGTGTAGCCTTCTTCTCTCATTCTCCCTCTCTCTCCAAATCTTTCTCTATAAATCCGCTCTTTCCCCTGCCGGTGCGGAAGTCCCTACGTACTGAATCTACGAGTCCCTACATACTGAATCTACGCATCTTCCTTCTTTTCTGTCGCTTGCAAAAGAAAGGCCAGTCCCTCTTCCATCAGAAACTGAAGCCTTTCTTTCTCCCCCCGGTAGTGCAGGAAGCCGAGCACGGCCTCAAAGCCTGTCGCACGGCGATAATCCTGTATCGCCGAATTTTTCGAATGGCTCTGCGACTTATGGTTTCTTGCTCTTCGATATACGGAGAACTCTTCCTCCGTGAGAATCTTTTTATCCAGAAAAAAAGCCATGATGGCGGACTGCGCTTTCGCACAGACAAGTTCCTTCTTTTTCCCGTTGATCTTATTTAATGATCCGGAAAGCACCCGTATCAGATAGTCCCGCACGAAGAAATCATAAATAGAATCCCCCACATAAGCTAAGCTTAGAGGGGGAATCTGCTCTGCATCTTCCGAAAACTTCTTTATATCTTCTGCCATTCTACCCCGTTTCTAGTATCTTTCAGGGCAATTCCCATCTCGAGGAGTTGATCCCGGATGCGATCCGCTTCCGCAAAGTCTTTGTTTTTCTTCGCTTCCGTACGTTTCTGAATCAGCTCTGTAACCTTCTCTTCCAGACTGTCGTCGAGCTCTTCCTCTTTCTTTTCGGTACGAATTCCAAGCACCTGCATCAGCGTCACAATGGAATTCTTCATCTTCTCCACAAAATCCTGGGAAGAATCCTCTCCGGCTGAAGCATTGGATAGACGCACCAACTCAAAAATCTGGGTAATTGCATCGGCGGTATTTAAATCATCTTCCATCTTCTCTGAAAATGTGGCTACATAGGCTTCCGCTTTCTTTAAAATCTCCTCTTCCTCTTTCGAACACTGTTCTTTTTTCAGACGGGGATAGAGGTCTTCCAGCCGCCAAATCGCATGAAGAATCCGATCCAAAGATGCCTTCGCGGACTGCATCAACTCCTTCGAAAAATTGAGCGGACTTCTATAGTGCGCGGAAAGCATATAGAAACGAAGCACCATCGGATCAAACTCGGCGGTAACATCCCGCACGGTGAAGAAGTTCCCAAGGGACTTCGACATCTTCTTATTGTCTATGTTGATAAAAGCATTGTGCATCCAATAGTGTGCGAAGCGCTCGCCATGCGCCGCTTCATACTGTGCAATTTCATTTTCATGATGAGGGAAAATGAGATCCTCGCCGCCGGCATGGATGTCCAGCTGTCCTCCACAGTACTTCGGTGCCATAACACAGCACTCCGTGTGCCAGCCCGGTCTTCCTTCACTCCAGGGAGAATTCCAGTACGGTTCTCCCATCTTTTTCGGCTTCCAAAGCACGAAATCGGTGGGACTCTTCTTCTCTTCCTCTCCGGAAACTTTCAACTCCCGAAGACCGGAACGAAGCTCGTCCATGTTCTTGTGGGAAAGCTTTCCGTAAGTGGGAAAAGCGCTCGTATCATAATATACCGTTCCGTCCACCGGATAAGCAAAGCCCTTCTGCACCAAAGTATCAATGAGGGCAATCATCCCTCCGATTTCTTCCGTAGCCTTCGGATGCGCTGTCGCTTTCTCAATATTCAGATCCTGCATATCCTTTTCCACTTCGGAAATATAGCGCTTCGTTACGGTCGGGCAATCCACGCCTTCCTCTGTTGCCGCCTTGATAATCTTATCATCCACATCCGTATAGTTGGAAACGTAACAAACATCATATCCTTTGTATTCCATAAAACGGCGGAAGGTATCAAAAACAATCATCGGACGGGCATTCCCGATATGAATCAGATTGTAAACGGTCGGTCCGCAGACATACATTCTGATTTTTCCCTCCTCAATCGGGATGAACTCTTCCTTCTCTTTCGACATGGTGTTATAGATTTTCATACTGCCCTCTCTTCTTTTCCAACAACGCTCTCTAAAGTGTATAGCCTCGCTTTCTTTTCGTCAAGAAATGGAAAAAGGGCTATCAAAAGAACTTATCTTCTATATTCATTGAAGAAATCCTGGAAACTCTTAAACGGGTCATTTTCCGTGCTGTCCCGATCACTTCCGCTGTTTCCGCTGCCCTCATCCTGCTGACTGTCTCCGCCATTCCCGGAATTGCCGTTGTCTCCATTGTTTCCGTTATCTCCGTCGGAAGAATCCGGGGCATTACTCTCCCCGCCGGAATACGGGTTCGTCCCCTTACTTCCGTTTCCGGACTGCAATGCGGAAGCCTTTCCCAGTGTAACGGAGAGTTCTATTTCATTGTACTTTCCGCTTCCATCCTGCCGCATAACCGTAAGCTTCACTTCCTCACCTGCTCTATACTTCGCAAGAAGCGCCTTCAGATTGGCTGTCGTGTATACACCCTGTCCATCGAGTTTCGTAATGATATCTCTCTCCTGCAAAGCTTCATTCTTTGCACCGGTATCCTTTAAAATCTTGTAGATATAGATTCCCTTCGGCATAGCAAAGCTTTCCGCAGTCTGTGCATCAATGTCCTTGACTTGCACGCCGAGTACGCCCTGCTCCGCTTCCGGAACCTTCTCTCTCGTAGTAAGGGTAGACAGGGAAGAAAGAATCTTCTCCGCTTCCGAGGACGGAATCGAGTATCCCATTCCTTCCACATCGGTATCGGAATACTTCGCTACATTGATCCCGATCAGCTCTCCCTCCATATTGAGGAGTGCTCCGCCTGAATTTCCCGGGTTTATCGCCGCATCCGTCTGAATCAGTCCTTTGGAAACGCCTTCCTTCGTCTGCACATCCCGGTTCTTCGCAGAGATGATTCCCGTGGTAACGGACTGTCCGTAGCCCAGCGCATTGCCGATAGCCACAACCTGGTCTCCCACTTCCATCGCATCGGAAGAACCGATCTCGATCGGCTTAATCTTCGCTCTGGTTTCCGGGGAAATGTCGGAAAGCTTCACGGACAGCATCGCAATATCGACTGTCGCATCCGTCCCTTTCACCTGTGCCGTGGCTGTACTGTCATCAATAAAGCTGATGGTCAGAGAATTCGAATCCTGAATCACATGGTTGTTCGTTGCAATCAGAAGCTCCGTCTCATTTTCTCCTACAATGACGCCGGAACCGCTGGCAGGCAGCTCCGTCTCTTTCTGTACTTCTCCAAAGATGGAGAAGCCGTTCTCCTGATACCGCATCATATTCGTGATCGCCACAACCGAAGGCATCGCGTCTTTCGCGACTTCCGTTACCGTCTTCGCGCCTGTTCTCGCGCCGCTGTTTCCGGACGAAGCCGCTTTTTCTTTGTCCTTCGAAAGGGCAGAAGGACTTGCCGTCTGCGCTCCCGTGTCCGTCTTATTCGTTTCGTCTTTATTTTCTCCCAACACGGCGTAAATATTACTTTTCTGCGCAAGATAATTCACGCCCACCATCATTCCGCCTGCTATCATCCCGAAAAGCAGTGCGGAAAATATAAGACCAACCACTCGTTTCATCTTTGCTTTCCTCTTTCTCTAAGAACCCCCGCTACCTTATCCTGTCCGGAAAAAAATCGGGTCCCGCTTTTTCCTGCCTATCCTATAGAAATTATGTGTCAATTTTGTGTCGCAGCACTGGAAGAAAGGGAATTTGCTGCCGCTTCTCTTCCGTATTGATTGTTCCTCTTCTGTATATACCGCTTCTCTACTTGCCGTGCTCCTCTAAGAGAACGATCGCCTTTGCGGCAACTCCTTCTCCTCTCCCGGTGAATCCCAGACCTTCTTCCGTTGTCGCTTTCACGGAAATCCGGTTTATCTCGCAGGAAAGGCTGTGCGCGATATTCTCTTCCATTTTCGGAATGAAATCCTTGACCTTCGGTCTCTGTAAGAGAAGCACCATATCTGCGTTTCCGAGCCTGTATCCTTTCTCTTTCACAAGAGCATACGCTTTCTCCAGAAGAACGAGGGAGGAAATACCCCTGTACTGTTCCTCCGTATCCGGAAAATGTCGCCCGATATCCCCCAGTGCCGCTGCACCGAGTAAAGCATCGGTTAAAGCGTGAAGGAGTACATCCGCGTCGGAGTGCCCCAGAAGCCCTTTTTCATAGGGAATCTCCACCCCGCCCACAATAAACGGTCTTCCCTCGACCAACCGATGCACATCATACCCCAGTCCTACCCGCATATAAACTCCTTTTTTAAAAGCCGGAAAGCGTCTCTACGGCTTTCTTCAACTGCACATCCTTCGTTCTGTCCTGTAGATACGCTTCACTGTCCGCCTCCGGAATCTCTACCTTATAATCCGGGGTGATGCCAACTTTATGAATATTTCTTCTTGCCGGCGTGAAATAATAGTGCGTGGTAAATTCTACCGCGGAACCGTCCGGGAAAGAACGAACCGTCTGCACGATTCCTTTTCCATAGGACTGTGTCCCGAGCACCATCGCCCTCTGATAGTCCTGCATAGCACCGGAGAACAATTCGGACGCTGACGCGGAATTCTGATTGACCAGAATGACAAGAGGCATATCCACTTCGTGCCCGTCAGAAGCATACCATTCCTTGCCGTCTCCCTTCTTGTCTTCCGTATAAAGGAGAAGTGTCTTGTCCGAATCAAAGCGTCTCGTGGTCTTCGACTCTACCGCTCCGCTGCTCTCTTTTCGTCTTTCCGGAAGCGGTAAATCATCCGGCAGAAAATAGTCCAGAAGCTTCGTCGCCGCATCGACATCTCCGCCGGGGTTCCCCCGAAGATCAATCACCAGCGCCTTCTTCTTACCTTCTATCTCCGTCTCGTACTGTTTTATAAAATCGTCTACCGCTTCCATATAGAACCCCCGTAAAGAAAGATAGCCGATTTCTCCCTCCGGAACCCCCGGTGCTTTGACCATTTGCTCCGCATCCCCGTATTCCACCGCCGGGATAACCACTTTTCCCCGGGTGATGCGAAGGCTGACTTCCGCTCCATCCCGCTCTACAATCATCTCCAGGGAACTGCCTTCCACGCCCTGTACCAGATTCTGCACGATATACTGGAGACTTAAATCTTTCACGGAAATCCCGTCCACTTTCAGGATGAGATCTCCCGCTTTCAAACCGCCTTTTTCTGCCGGAGAACCCGCGTAGACGAACTCAATCTTCGGTCCGTCCGGCGTCTCCGAAACAGACGCGCCGATTCCCTGATAAACACCCTTCTGCCGCTCTACCGTCTGGTCGATTTCTTCTTTCGTGTAATATTGTGCGTAAGGGTCCTGTTCCAGAAGACTGTTCAAAAGTCCCTTGTAAATGCCATTTTCCGCATCCACTCCGTTTTCCGTATAAAGGTAATTGTCATGAATCAGGTCTTGTAACTCTCCCAGTTTTTTACTCACGCGGGGAAGGTTGATTTCTTCCTGTTTTGTTCCGTTTGCCTCGGACTTCAAGAGCTGGAAACCGGGGTAACTGAAATAATAAAAATAGCAGCTTGCGCCTCCCAGTACAAAAGAAAAAAGCATAGCAAAAACAGCCAAAACGAAAAGGGCGACCTTTCCGTTTTGCTTGCTTCTTTCCATGCTTAAATTGACTTCTTTAGCCGTCTTTCCCAGATGCTCTATTTCAGAGGGATACTCTTTCTCCGCGCATTCCTCGCTCTTCTTCTCTGATGGAAGCGCCTTCTCCGCACTATCCTTGTGCTCCGGATACTCTTTTTCTTCTTCTCCCATACTACCCTTCTACTAAAAATCCAATTTCTCCATGTACTTCATGTACTTTACTACCATCAAGGCGATCTGGAAGGTAATGGCATCATCAAAGACACGAAGGTCCAGACCGGTAGCCCGATCCAGCTTATCCAGACGATAAACCAGCGTATTTCTGTGAATAAAAAGTTGACGCGAAGTCTCGGACACATTCAGATTGTTTTCAAAGAACTTGGAAATGGTTTCCAGCGTTTCTTCATCAAAATCATCCGGAGAAACATCTACGAAAATCTCTTTAATGAACATCTTGCAAAGCGGAATCGGAAGCTGATAAATCAATCTTCCAATGCCGAGCGCATTGTATGCCACAATCTTTCTGTCTACGAAGAAAATCTTTCCGACTTCCAGTGCCATCTTGGCTTCTTTATAAGAGCGGGAAACTTCCTTGATTTCATTCACAATCGTTCCGTAAGCCACCCTGGTCGAAAGCATCACTTCGGAAGAAAGCATATCCAGCATGCTGGCGGCAATCTTCTGCACTTCCTCATAGCCGTCTTCCGCCTGCAACTCCTTCACCACGATAATGTTCTTCTCATCTACCGCCGTTACAAAATCGTTGGACTCGGAAGAGAAGAACTCTTTCAGGGCATCCTGCGCCTGTACATCGATCGTCTCGTTGGACTCGATCAGGAAAACCACACGACGCACGCCTACCTCGATGTGCAGCTTCTTTGCACGGTTATAGATATCCACCAAAAGAAGATTGTCCAGAAGGAGGTTCTTCACAAAATTATCCTTATCGAACTTCTCCCTATATGCCACGAGGAGCGTCTGAATCTGCAACACGGCGAGCTTTCCCACCATGTAGACATCATCCGAATCCCCATGCGCAATCAATACGAACTCCAACTGGTGCTCGTCAAAAATCTTAAAGAACTGGTAGCCTCCGGCTGCCTGGGAATCTGCCTGGGATTCCGCGAAAGACACGACCATATTGGAAAGTTCTTTGTCCTCTAAAAATGTAGTGGCCAGAACCTTTCCGTCAATATCCGCGATAGCAACGTCCAGTCTTGCGATTCCTTTAATGGAATCAATCGTGCTCTGCAAAACCTGATTTGAAATCATCTCTACTCCATCCCTTTCCTCTTATCTCCGAATAGGAAGGGCGAAATCTCTCCTCTGTCTGCCTTATCCGCTTGAATCACCCTTATCTATCAGCAACGAAACGCATTTCTCAACAAAAGCTTTTTATCGTCCTTACTATAAACAGTTTTTTCTCCTATTTCAAGCATTTTAAAAAAAGACAGGAGAAGAATCCTCTTCTTTCCTGTCTTTTTCTCTAAATTTCTTGGTTTATTTTAGGAATAATTCACAAAACAAAGTCTTAGTTTGTGATGGTTGCTTCCGTTTCCTTATCAAAAATATGAATCTTGTTTCCATCCAGTGCGAAACGGACGGTATCGCCGGTTCTGGCCTTGGTCTTCGGATTGACTCTGGCTGTCCAGGAGGCATCTCCGATATCAAAGTAAAGCAGTGTTTCTGCACCGAGCATCTCATATACACGAATCTCTGCGGAAATCACGGACTCCGCGTGCTCCTGAAGGTAAGCATCCTCATCGTGCAGGTTTTCCGGACGAATACCGAGTGTCACGGTCTTTCCGATGTAGCCTTTCTCTTTCAAAGCGGCTGCCTTCTTCTCGTTCAGGGTAATCTTGTTACCGGCAAAACTCAGGCTGACCTTTCCGTCCTCTTCCGTACACTCCGCATCAATCATGTTCATCTGCGGAGAACCGATGAATCCGGCTACGAACTTGTTGCACGGAGTATCATAGAGACTCTCCGGGGTATCGACCTGCTGAATGATTCCATCCTTCAATACGACGATTCTTGTTCCGAGTGTCATCGCCTCCGTCTGGTCATGGGTTACATAGATAATCGTCGTCTCAAGAGACTTATGGAGCTTCGCAATCTCTACACGCATCTGCGCACGGAGCTTCGCATCCAGGTTGGATAAAGGCTCGTCCATCAGGAATACTTTCGGACGACGGACAATCGCACGTCCCATCGCCACACGCTGTCTCTGACCACCGGAAAGCGCTTTCGGCTTCCGATCCAGTAAATGCTCAAGGTCCAAAATTCTTGCAGCCTCATGCACTTTCTTATCAATCTCATCCTTCGGCACTTTACGAAGTTTTAAGCCGAATGCCATATTGTCATAAACGGTCATGTGCGGATACAACGCATAGTTCTGGAAAACCATGGCGATATCTCTGTCTTTCGGCTCTACGTCATTCATCTTCTTTCCATCGATGAATAAGTCACCGGAACTGATATCCTCGAGACCCGCTACCATACGAAGGGTAGTCGACTTACCGCAGCCGGAAGGGCCTACAAAGATGATGAACTCTTTGTCTTCGATTTCCAGATTGAAATCTTTTACTGCAACGAAACCGTTCGGATACTTCTTTACTACATTTTTAAGCTGCACACTAGCCATGCCTGTTTCTCCTCTTTCTTATCTATATTTCTTTTGCTGTCTTAAAGCATAAAATCGAAACCGCTGCTTTATGGAAAGATAGCATTATTTTACTTTTTTTTTCATTTTCTGCCTATTGACTATGTTCCGAAATTCTGAATTAAAATTTGTACAAGTTATAACAGCATGAACAGAAAAACAACAATTTAACTAAATTTTCAGGAGAAATAACGGATTGCATTCAGTGGAAAATACAAGATAAACGCCACTCCGCCTCTCTCTAAAAGCATTTTTCCTCCGGCTGAAAACTATTCTTCCTCTTTATACAGCTTAAAAATCGCCGTCTTCGTAATCTTAATCTTGCCTTCTTTCAGGAGTTTTCCGATGGCTTTCTTAAAAGCCGCTTTCGAAACGCCGAAATCCTTCTTGACCTGTTCCGGATCCACGGTCTTATCCGTGTAGGGGATGTGCCCGCCAAATTTCTCTTCGAGAAGATGCTCAATCTGCTCGCCGCATTTCTCATACCGGCTGGTATTTAACTCTTCCTGGCTGATATGCCGTGCATCCTCTTTCTTCTTGGTATACATCGTTGCGGCAAGACGCTCCGTTTTATCCACATAGAGATAAACTTCCACTTCCATTCCCTTCTTCAGGGCATAGCGCATCTCACGATGGGGCAGAAGAATCTCTTTCTCCAGGCCGATATCCAAAAAAGCGCCGATGGTTCCCACGTCGCTGACGCGGAGCTTCGCAATCTCTCCAACTTCCATATAGGGTTTCTTCGTCGTGGCAATCAGCCTGTCCTTGGAATCCTTATACAGAAAAACGGTGATCTCATCTCCCACTTTCTTTCCCTTCGGAAGCTGTCTTATGGGAAGCAGTACACCCTCTTCCCCCTCATTTCCTACGAAAACACCAAAATCCCGTTCTCGCAAAATCTTACATTTCTGGGATTTTCCTAATTTCAACATGGCAACACAGCTCCTTATTCTGATTATAGAAAGCTACCGTCTTCCTCTCTTTTTCCACTGCAAATTCCGACAAGATGGTATCTCCATAAGTATAGGCTTTCAGATACTCCGCCCGAATGCCGAGCGGTAAGCCGTCATTTCCCTCTTTCCCCGAAAAGGAAAGGGCAGACTCTCCGGTACATTCATAGAGCACTTCTTCCGCAAGCGCAATATAACGCGCATTGTTCATGTGATGGTTGGTATCCAAATATTCCCGAAGAACCGGAATCGTCCTTCCCTCTTCATGTTCTTCCGGAAAGTGTATTTTCCGATTCAGAGGAGGAAGGTCCAAGACATCTTTCGGTTCGCCGAAAGGTTCCACCAGGTCTTCCGTCACCTTCTGCGGTCTCCCCTTCTCCGTATCCACACAAAACCACTCGCTGTCCGCTTTCAGAAGATACGCTTCCTCTTGATTTTTGATCCAAAAATTACGATAGGCAAAGATGCCTCTAAAGAGATGGGGAGAAGTACCGATAAGGATCTCCTCGTACAGCTCCGGAAACGCATGAAGCTGAATATCCCAGGCGCTTAAAAACCAGGCTTTTTTTTCCGCTTTCAGCCTCTCGATGGACATGCCGACATCGTGGGAATGGAACGTGGAACAGTCCTGCAAGAGATTCACCATCCCGAGCAACCCCATTTTCCCGTTCTCCTCCACCTCGGAGTAGCGCACCCGCTCCCTGAATTCGTACATCTTCCCCTACCTTCCTATCGTGCGTTTCGCTTCATTTAAGAAAAGAGAGCATTCCACTGCCCTCTTCCCGTCTTTTCCTCTCTAAACCGACTCCGCATAGCCTGCCAGCTTGGATGTACAATGCGGACAGCGTGTCGCTTCGATAGGAATCATGGTCTTACAGTACGGACAGGCTTTCTCTGTCGGCGCAACCGGTGCCTCTTTCTTCAGACGATTCATCTGCTTCACAAAGACGAAAACGACAAATGCCATAATCAGAAAGTTGATGACTGCGGTCAGGAAGGAACCGTACGCAAAAACCGCGCCCTGCTCTACTGCCTCTTTATAGACTTTCGTGGTCTGTCCCGCAAGGGGAATGAACATATTTTCAAAATCAATCTTTCCGGTAACAAGGGAAATCAAGGGCATAATCAGGTCGTTCACCATATTGTTGACCAATGCGGTGAATGCGGCACCGATAATCATACCGACTGCCAAATCAATCATATTTCCCTTTAATGCGAACTCTTTAAACTCCTTTAAAAATCCTTTCATCGTCTACTCCTCTATATTCCAAGTTGAAGGAGAACTTCCGTCCTCCAATGCCTTTGATACTCTAGACGATTCAGGCTTTTTTTGCAATCTATTTTTACAGCAGGTCGAATCTTCGTTTGTCTCTTATAGCACGCCGGTCTTTAGAGCTCGATTCCGCTTCTACTTCCTTAAAGTGCAATCCGCTTTCCTGCCTGCACTACCGCTTCCAACTCCAGGGCATTGTTCAAAAGAAGATAATCCGCATATTTTCCGACGGAAATGCTTCCGAGTTCCCGGTCGACTCCCAGTGCCTTTGCCGGATTGACGGTCGCCGCGAGAAGCGCTTTCTTAAAGGGAATATTCATCTCCTTTACCGCGGTACGCATACAGTCGAAGACATTGGAAACGGAACCTGCGAGATTCCCTCCTTCCACAAGGGTGCAATGAACGCCCTTCTTTTCCACCTTCTGTCCGCCCAGATCATAGATACCGTCCGGCATCCCCGTCGAGCGAAGACTGTCGCTGATCAGCACTACCCTGTCCTCTCCGAGAAGCTGAAAAGCAATCCGCACCATCTCCGGATGCACGTGCACACCATCCGTAATGAGCTCCGCAAAGACCTCCTTACTGGCGACTGTGGCACCGACCACGCCGGGATTCCGATGATCCAAGCCGCTCATTGCGTTATAAAGATGGACGGCATGACTTGCGCCTGCCCGATAAGCCGCCAGTGCTGTCGGAAAGTCGGCATTGGTATGCGCGAGGGAAATCTTCACCCTTCCCTTCGCCTTCCGGATAAAGTCTTCGAAGCCCGGATTCTCCTCCGGCGCCAGTCCGACGAATTTCACCAGTCCGCCCGATTCTTCCAGAAACCGGGTCAGCACCTTCTCATCGCAGCGCAAAATATACTTCTCATTCTGCGCCCCTTTCTTCGTATGGCTGATAAACGGGCCCTCCATATTAATCCCGAGAAGCCGTGCTTCTCCCTCTTTCATCCCTTCTTCCTTATAAGCTCTTGCTAGAGAAAGAACATGATCAAGGTCAGAGAGGGCAAGCGTCAGTGTCGCAGGACAAATCCCCGTCACCCCATGGCGAATTTCATATCGGGCAAGCGTCGTAATGGCTTCTCTTGTCCCGTCACAGAAGTCCTGTCCGAGGCAACCGTGAAAATGCAGATCGATGAGACCCGGAACAAGAAAAGGTTCCGTCCTCTCAAACGCTTCTTTCTCGCCGAGTTCCTCCGCGAGCTCTACAGCCTTAAAGCGACCGTCCTCTACCGCTACCGTACCTAAGTAAAACTTCTTATCCTCCGCAAAAATCTTACACTTTTGCATGCTTTCTCCCTTCCTGCTTTTTCTGAAAATGAACAAATGCGCCAAGAAAGCCGGATTGATTTCCCATCGTTGCCGCATCCACCGTGGTATGCTCAAAAATGAGCGGAATCAGGTGTTCTTTCAGATGTGCACAAATCTTCGGAAGAAGAATCTCTTTTCTTCCCATTACGCCTCCGCCCAGAATCAGAATTTCCGGATTGTAGGCATAGCAGAGATTACTCATACCGAGAGAAAGCGTATCCGAGAAGCGTTCCACTTCTTCGACACAGATTTTGTCTCCTTCTTCCATCAAATCAAAAATCTTTCTGCCGTTCCAGTTCTCTGCCGGCTCTTTCTTTCTGCTCGCAACCCGTTTTACGAGGGCTGAGGTCGAGGCAAGATTCTGAAACTCTCCGCCCGGAATCTGCATATAGCCGATTTCCATTGCCGCGTGGGAAATTCCGTGATGAATTTCTCCGTCCTGCAAGAAGCATCCGCCGATTCCGGTTCCAATCGTAAGCAGCAGTACCGATTTCTTTCCTTTTGCGGCACCGAAATAGTTTTCGCAAAGTCCGGCGCAATTCACATCATTTTCCACCTCACAGGGAAGGGAAAACGCTTCTTCTATCGTCTTCTTCCATTGCACTCCCTTGTACTCCGGAATCTGCGGACCGGCATGCAGAATCGTTCCTTCCTCCTCATCTACAATTCCCGCCGTAGAAATACAAACACCGGAAAGAGGTGCGGAATGCTCCTCCAGGGTCTTCCGAAGCAGCGCTTTCACTCTCTTCACAATATGCGGACCGCCCTTTTCCGCTTCGGTCGGCATCTCTCCATGGGAAAGAATGCTCCCGTTTTCTCCAAGAATCGCATATTTTGTACTGGTCCCGCCGATATCTACAGCAAAATAGGTCTTTTCCAAGCTTTTCTTCCTCCCGTTCTTTTCATAACCGCATTCTTTAAGAAAGATATTCTCCCATCTTCTTTGCAATCGCCTCCGCAAGAGCGCTGTGCGCCTTGGGACTCAAATGCATATAATCATAAGGATAGTTTTCCATCCCGGGAATGTCCGTCGCGGAGAGAAAATGGCAACGGTTCTGCAAAGCGACCCTTTCAAAAAGCGCGGGAAGCGCTCTCGATTTCTCCGCACAGCCCTCTCCCATATCTTGCCCCACTGCACTTTCTCTGTATTCCTCATCAATCGGATAGGGGGCAATGACCAGGATATTTGCCTTATGATTCACGAAAGCCTCATTCGCCGCCTCCGCTTTTCTAAGTAAGCGGTCCAGTCCTCTCGCTATATTTTCCGGCGTCGCCGAAAAGCGTTCTTTCACATCATTCGTTCCCAGCATGATGATGAGAAGGGAGACCGGTTCGTGCGTGAAGAGTACCGGCCGAATCGCGTCCAGCCCGGACATGGCTTCATTCAAGGGATCGCAGAAAACCGTGGTTCTCCCCGACATTCCCTCTTCTTTAACACCGTACGACTCTCCGAGAAGCTTCTGTAAAACCATCGGCCAGCGGGTGTTTCGGTCAAAGCGCCCGCCTGTTTTGTTATTATACCCGTGTGTATTGGAATCTCCGAAACAAACAATGATTTTTTCTTCTACCATAGCTGCACTCCCCGTTTCTTCCCTTCTTTCTCAAAATTCCGCCGCTTTGCTTCCTCTTCCAAACAAGCGGTCTCAAGCTTCGCCTCAGTCTCTTGTTTAGAACAAGATGTCTCCGACTTCGCCTCAGTCCCTTGTTAAGAACGAAAAATCGCACGCAACGCGTACGATATCCGTTGTGTAGAAAACGCTACACAGTCTATTTCGTAAACTCCAGAACTGCCGCATCAATCTCCTTGGCAATCTTTTCGGCAATCTTCTTGTCTTCCTGATTTAACGGGCTTAACGGACTTCTCACGGAACCGATGTCCAGTCCTTTCCGAATCCGAAGCACCTCTTTAATCATGGCATACATATTGCCGTGCCCGCTGCAAAGCAGGGTAATGATTTCATTAACCTTTACCTGAATGCTTCTTGCTTCCGCAATCTTATTCTCCAGGAAAAGCGCATTCATCTTTAAGAAAAGCTCCGGCATCGCACCATAGGTACCGCCGATTCCGCCGGTCGCGCCCATCGCTCTACCGCCGACGAACTGCTCATCCGGCCCGTTAAACACGACAAAATCTTCTCCGCCGAGTGCCTTGAATATCTCGATATCCTGCACCGGCATAGAACTGTTTTTCACTGCAATTACCTGCGGATTCTTCTTCATCTCCAGGAATAAATCCTTCGTCAGGCTCACTCCGGCAAGCTGCGGGATATTGTAGATAACAAAACCGGTATTCGGTGCCGCTTTACTAATTCGATTCCAGTATTCTGCAATACTGTAAGCTGGTAAATGAAAATAAATCGGCGGAATCGAAGCGATAGCATCCACATGGAGACTCTCCGCATGGGCTGCAAGTTCCTCCGAGTCTTTCGTATTGTTGCAGGCAACGTGGCAAATGATGCGCAGTTTTCCCTGATTCTCCGCACAAACATTTTCCAGAATGATCTTTCTGTCTTCCTTGGAAAGATAGATACACTCTCCGGAAGAGCCGTTCACATACAGCCCCTGTACGCCGGCATCGATAAAATACCGGGTAAGCGCACGGACGCGTTCCGGCGAAACCTCTCCCTTTTCATCGTAACAAGCATAGAATGCAGGAATAATTCCTGCGAATTTTTCCGTATTTTTCATACTGTTCCTTTCTGTGGAAAATCATCTCAGACTGCGTTTTTCTGAAGAAAAACTCTAGCCCTTCACCGCACCCATGGCGATGCCCTGTGTGAAGTAGCGCTGGAAAATCAGGAAGACAATCAGAATCGGGACCGCTGCAACTGCTGCTCCCGCCATGATGATGCCGAAGTCGGTGGCATTTTCCGCCTGAAGCTTCGCAATACCGAGAGAAATCGTCAGTTTATCCGTACTGCTCAGCATAATTAACTGCATAAAATAATCGTTCCAGCTGTTAATAAAAGTAAAAATGGCCAGTGCGCCGATACCGGGTTTTACCATCGGAAGCACAATCTGTGTGAAGATTCTTGCCTCGGACGCGCCGTCGATACGGGAGGCTTCCAGCATTTCCCCCGGCACGCCTTCCGAGAACTGTTTCATAAGGAAGACACCGAAGGGCCAACCCACTGTCGGAAAGATTACCGCAAGGATTGTATTATACAACTTTAAGAAGGACATTTGTCGAATCAAAGGAATTAAAATTACCTGTTTAGGTAATGCCATGGCACAAACAATCAGGGTGAAGAGAAGCGTTCTTCCTCTGAAGCGCTTCTTTGCAAGAGCATATCCCGCCATGGACGCCGTAACACAAGTCAGAACCATCGCCGACAAAGACATGAACACCGTGTTAAAGAGCCAGCGCACGGCTCCGGGCACCTTCGGTCCGAAGGAAACTACCGTCTTTCCCATCCAAGGCAGGCTGAAACTGAAAAGCGCGGTCGGCTGTCTGGAAAAAAGTTTCTTATAGTTGTTTAGTACCCACTCTTTCGGAATCCAATCCGGACTTGTCCCGTTGATGGACTGCGCCGTCTTGAATGAACCGGTAATAATCCAGTAAAGCGGAAAAAGAAAGAGGAATGCCAAAACGATGAGTACAATCACGCTCAGCACGCGATACAACGATTTTTGATTTGTTTTCATACGGCACCCCCTACTTTTCCTTTGCGAGCTGGAACTGCAAAGCGGAAAGCAATGCAATGATTACAGCAAGAATGACACCCATGGCATTTCCGTAGCCATAGCGGTAAAGCTTGAAGGCGGTGTAGTAGATGTAGTACATCACCGTATCCGTACTGTGGTTCGGGCCGCCGGAAGTTAAGAGCTGAATCAGGGCAAAACACTGGAAACTGTTAATCGTGGTAATGACCAGAATATACAGTGTCGTCGGCATGATCTGCGGCCACTTAATCTTCCAGAAGAGCTGGAGGTCGGTGGCGCCGTCCACCTTTGCCGCTTCCACGAGAGAATCGTCCACATTGCCAAGAGCGGAAACATAGAGCACAATCGGTTGCCCGACGGAGGTCGTAATCAGAATCAGGATGATACAGGGAAGAGCAAAGCGCGCATCCCCGAGCCAGTTGATGTTCTTTTCCAAAAGACCGGTATGGGTTCCCACGTAGTTGAAGAGCCCATAGTAATTGTGAAACATCCATTTCCATACCACGGTCACCGCAACGGACCCCGTTACAACCGGTAAATAAAAGATACAACGGAAGGCGGAAAGCACCGGCCCGCTCATCTTATAAATGAGAGAAGAAACCCATAAGGAAAACACCGCCACAAACGGTACGGAAACCAGCACAATAATCAGGGTATTCAGCAAGGCTTTTTGGAAAACCTTGTCGCCAAACAACTCCATATAGTTTTTTAAACCGATGAACTGATCCGCCACATTTTTTCCCATTGTCGCATCGAAAAAACTGGTGTAAACACATAAAATCATCGGAAAAATGACAAATCCT
Source organism: Lachnospiraceae bacterium (assembly GCA_015258095.1). Lineage (GTDB taxonomy): Bacteria > Bacillota > Clostridia > Lachnospirales > Lachnospiraceae > Oribacterium. The sequence continues at coordinate 9,186 of JABZIV010000018.1, read as the reverse complement.
AAAAAGAAAATTAAACTGGGAAGCAGAAACAGGTAAGCAGAGCGTGTTTCTCTCTGCACCAGAATCTTACTTCTATTACTTTGCACGCCATCCATCACTTCCATCTCCTTCATCCGGAAAGTCTACTCCAAACCCTCTGCTTTATTTACGAAAAAAGTTCCGGAAAAGTCTTCTATCTCTCTCTTCCGGAACTTCCTTTCAATGCGAAAAGGTATTGAAAAGTGCTATTTATCGCCTATCCAAAGAGCAATATGCTCCATTATGACTTTGCAGCGGCGTTTGCTTTCTCCTGGAAGGTAGCGAGTTCCGTCTTCACATCTCCGCCCTGTCCAATTTTCTGCAACATATTCCACCACTCTGTTCTTGCCTGTGCCCAGCCCGGAACAACCTGATAGTAGTCTCCGAAATGAGGCATAAACTGCTCTGTAAACATCTTCATCGTATCGGCAATCTCCGTTCCGTCGTATACGCCGGTCATCTTCTCATGGGTCGGGAAGTAGCCTGTAGTTTGTACGGAAAGCTTTGCCTGCTCCGGATCGTTACACATAAAACGGATGAAAGCCTTTGCCGCTTTAATCTTGTTCTCATCTCCGTTATCGAAGATACCGAATCCCCAGATACCGCCGCAAAGCTGCGGGTCACCCTTGTCGGTCGGGAACATCATCGGAATGATTTCATCTCCGTTGTTGGTCTTTCCGGCTTCTCCGTTATCCTTGTTGTTCTGCTGTGCGGAATTCCAGCAAAGAGACATCGCAAGCGTTCCGTTACGGAAAAGATTGATCTCATCTCCGCCAACCAGTGCCGGGTCAAAGTTCACGCCCTTTGCCTTCTTCAATTCTTCCAGTGCTTTGATATTCTCCGGAGAATCTGCCGTGTACTCGGTATGCTCTTTATTGGTGAAGGTTCCGCCATAGAGGTTATTCACCAGTGCACGTGTTCCCTGATCGCCGCCCTGGCCGCCGCAATATACGGCAAGAACATCATTCTGTCCGCTCTTGTTGATTGCCTCTACCGCCTTAAAGAAGTTCTCTGTCGTCCAGGTATGCTTTTCTGCATCAATATACTGGAGGGCATCCGCCTTCTCGAACATGGTCTTATTGATTGCCATGCAGTGCGCAACCATCGCAAGGGGATACTCATAGTACTTTCCGTCCGAAGATGCACAGGCATCTTTTACATTTTTATAAATGTCCTGCGACGCCTCATCTTCAAAAATATCTTTCAGGTCTACCATAAGTCCTTTTGCGCCCCAGTTTGCCACGAGTCTTTCCGGGCCTTCCATGATGAGATCCGGTGCCGCTTTTCCTTCAATCGCCGTATTGACCTGATCGTCTCCGTTCGTGTAATCCAGGTATTCTACCGAAACGTGCACATTCGGATACTTCTTATTGAAGTTTTCCAGGAGCGCATCGACCGATTCACTCTTCCCCCACTGTCCAATCGGATAAGTGAAAAGCTTTAAGTCCGCTTTCAGGTCCTCCGCCTTTTCTTCACCCGCATCGGCTTTTGCCTCGGTCTCTTTCGCCGACTCCTTCGCGCTTTCCTTCGTCTCCTCTTTCTTCGCACCGCAGGCAGCTAAGCCGGATGCGAAGAGAAGGGCTGCCATTCCCAAGGCAATCTGTCTTTTTTTCATTGTTCTTCCTCCCATTCTTTTAATGCTTTCACAAAAGGCACAGCAATCAGCTGCGGCCTTGTAATGATTGAACCGACAACCACGGAAAATGCGCCCAGTTCCATGACGCGCTTCGCCTTTTCCGGGGTATTGATATTCCCTTCCGCAATCACCGGATGCTTAACGCCTTCGATGATTTTCCGAAGAATCAGAAAGTCATCCGCTTCGATATGGTCTCCTTTGGACTCCTCCGTATACCCGACCATCGTAGAGCCGATAAAGTCAAATCCCAGTCTGTCCGCCGTAATGGCTTCCTCTACGGTAGAGCAGTCCGCCATAAAAAGCTGTTCCGGATACTTCTCTTTTACTTCCTTGAAAAAACTTTCCAGTGTTTTTCCGCCCGGTCGTTTTCTTCCCGTCGCGTCCAGCGCGATGATGTCCACTCCGGTTTCCATCAGCTCGTCCACTTCCTTCATCGTCGGTGTGATATACACTGTGCAGTCGGGGTAGTCTCTCTTCACGATACCGATAATCGGCAGATTCACTTCCTTCTGAATCTCCGTGATATCTTCTTTCGTATTCGCCCGAATGCCTCCGGCTCCCGCCATTTTCGCCGCTCTCGCCATTCTTCCCATAATAAAAGAAGAATGAAGCGGTTCCTCCGGAAGCGCCTGACAAGACACAATCAACTTTCCGTGTAAACTCTTAATCCGTTCGTTCACCGTGTACTCCTTCTCCATTTCCCTGCTCCCCTCCATGCTTCCACAACGTAGCAGGAAATTTCTTTTTATCAGTAGATAAAAAATTATTTTTCTTTTCGGTACGCCCCCATTATAGTGGAAGTCCGGAGAGATACAATAGAAAAAAATTAAAAAATACTTGAAATTTTTTAGCTGTTTTACATTGGATTTTGTGCACAAAAAAAGAAGGAATAAAAAAGGCTTCCTTTTCGCTTTTTTCATCCCTTCTTTTTTCTTTCTATTTCCCTTTCTCTATTCTACTTTCCCGCCTTCCACGACAATACTGTCCGGATTCTGTTCCGCTCCGAAAACCGGCTCCAGGGTCTCCTGATAGTCCTTATGGAAGAACTGCTCCTGTCCGAGCGTTTCAATCTCCTTATTCAGGAAATCCAGAAGCGTCGTATTGCCCTTCGCAACCGCGGCAGCAATGGTATCGTAGTCTCCTAAAGAATCGATTCCCACAACATAGCCCGGATTTGCTTTGGCCCAAGCAATCACTTCCGTATTATCGGTCGAAAAAGCATCGCCTCTTCCATCCAGGAGTGCATTGTAGGCATCCGCATAGGCATCATACTTCTGCAACTTGATATCCGGATAATTTTTCTCAAAATACGTCTCCGCCGTAGTTCCCTTTGCTATAATCAGGGTCTTTCCCTTCAACTCCTCTACAGACTTGATTTCTTTTCCTTCCGGAGAAACCACACCGAGAGCCACCTTCATATAAGGAAGAGCAAAATCGACTTTTTCCGCCCTTTCTTTCGTTACAGTAAAGTTCGCAAGAGTGATATCCACCTTTCCGCTTTGCACATACTCTACTCTTGCCGCAGGATCCAGAGAGGTAAACTCTACCTTCACGCCGAGATCCTCCGCGATTCTTTTGGCATAGACGACATCATAGCCTTTATTTTCCCCTTTCTCATCCACATAACCGAAGGGGGCTTTATCCGTGAACACGCCGATTCGAATCACACCGGACTTCTTGATTTCCTCTACTGTTCGGAAAATCGACTTCGTGTCTTCTCCTTGCTTCTCTGCTTTACTTTCCCCCTGCTTCTCCACCTGCGCTTCTGTTCCTTTACCCGTTGTTTCCGTCGCCTGCTTTCCGCCGCAGGATGCGAGTACCGCCATAGATAAAACCGTTGCTGCAACAATCCAAGTCTTCTTCATTTTTCTCTCCTTACTGTCCATTGTTTACTTTCTATATGGAAACGCCTGGGCGTATTTCCCTGTTTTGCTTTCCTATTTCGTATCGCTTTTCCGTTATGTAGCGCTTTTCTATTTTATTTCGCTCGTTCTACTCCGTTTCCGGGATACAAAGGCAAAATTCTCCAAAAAAGTCTTTGCTCTCTCCGTCTTCGGACTTTCAAAAAAGACGTCCGGCGTACTCTCTTCCACGATTTTCCCCTGATCCATAAAAAGAATGCGGTCGGAAACAGCCCGTGCAAATGCCATCTCATGGGTGACGATGAGCATCGTTTGCCCTTCAGAAGAAAGCTCCATGATAACATCCAGAACCTCCCGCACCATCTCCGGATCCAGCGCCGCGGTAACCTCATCAAAAAGCATAAATTCCGGATGCATGGCGAGGGCACGGACGATGGCAACTCTTTGCTTCTGTCCGCCGGAAAGCATCCGGGGATAGGCTTTCTCCTTATCCAGAAGTCCTACCCGTTTCAGAAGCTCTCTCGCCTCTTTTTCCGCCTCCTTCTTGTTCCTTTTCTGCACCTTCATCATAGCCAGTGTAATATTTTCCAGAATCGAGAGATGCGGAAAGAGTTCATAACTTTGGAATACCATGCCCATTTTCTTCCGATTCTGAAAGTTCGTGTCTTTCTCCCCTTTTTTCCGTGAGACTGCCATTCCATTCAGTAAAATCTCTCCTGCGTCAATTTCTTCCAAACCGTCGATACTGCGTAGCAGAGTAGACTTTCCTGAGCCCGACGGGCCGAGTACCACAACAACTTCCCCTTTCTTCACCGAAAAAGACAGGTCATGCAGGACTTCTGTCCCCTCGTAAGATTTTGTAAGATTTTCTACGGTTAATAAATATGTACTTTCTGCTGACACCTTTTTCTCCTATCTTCTAAAAAACTGTTCAACCTTGCCTCTTCTCCGCCCGATTGCCTGCTTTCTTTTCTTTACTGCCATTTCTTCTCCAACTTTCTTGCCGCAATGGAGATAGGCCAGCAGACCAGAAAATAGAGGAAGAAAATCACGCCGTAAATCGGAAGTGCAGCCGTCGGATATTGAAAACGATTGGTATCAATAATTTGCTGTCCGACTTTCAGAACTTCTACCACCCCGATTAATACGACGAGGGAAGTAGTCTTCACCATTCTGGTCAATAAGTTCATGGACAGCGGAATCAGCCTTCGTACCGTCTGGGGCAAAATGATATAGCGTTCCGTCTGCCCCCTACTGAGTCCCAGGGCTTTCGCCGATTCCCACTGATGCCCCGGAATGCTGTCAATGGCTCCGCGCACAAGGTCCCCCATTTCCGCCGTTCCCCAAAGGACGAAAACGAAGACGGAAGCCACTTCTCCGGAGAAATTCACGGCAAAAGCTCTGGCGCTGCCGAAGTAAACAATAAAAAGAAGAACGAGCTGCGGCATAATCCGGATAAAATCAAGATATAGACGGGATAGCACCCGGGAAACCATTCCTTTTCTTCTCATGAACATCCCAAAGAGAACACCCAGAGGAATCGAGAAAAGAGCGGAGAACAGGCTGATTTCCAGGGTAACGCCAAGTCCTTTCAAGAGTCGCAGGAAGTTATTTCCCTGAAAAAAAATAGAAATCGCATTATGTTCGAACATTCTTTACTCTCCTTTCAAGACGGTTCCCAGTATGGAAACCGGAAGAAGTAAAATGAGATAGGCGACAACCAGCATGACGAGCGATTCTTCCGTCTTATAGTAAAGACCGATTAAGTCCTTGGCTTCATACATCAGATCCTTCAGCGCAATGCCGCTAAAAACCGAGGTCTCTTTGATCAGAAAAATCATATTCGCAACAATCGAAGGAACGGCAACTGTGATTGCTTCCGGAAGAAGCACATATCGCAAAATCTGTATGGGATTCAGTCCAAGAGACTTTGCCGATTCCAACTGCCCCTTTTCCACTGTACTCAGTGCCGCCCGAAAACTTTCCGTCATATAGGCCCCGCCGAGAAAAGAGAGCCCGACGATACCGCAAACTTCCGAACTCCAGCGGATTCCCATCTTCGGTAAGCCAAAATACAGAAAAAAGAGCTGGACCAAAAGCGGTGTATTTCTACTGAGCTCCACATAAACAGAGACCAATCTCTTTAAAAGCGGGATTCTGTAATACAGTACCGCACTGGCAAGAATCCCAATCAAAATGGACAGTATGATGCCGATGCACGCTATACACAAAGTCAGTTTTCCCGCAGCGACATAAAGCGGTACATATTTTTCGATAAACTGAAAATCCAAACCTTAACTCCTCTCTCTTTCTCCCTTACGCCACTTTCTTTTCCGAAGAAGACAACCGAGATTTCCCTGCATCACGCCCGGTACCCGTTAAACATAAAAAAAGGAGCGGCTTCGCAGCCACTCCCCGAAACGGAAAAACACACACTGCAAAAAGCCCTACGAATACGCATTCATAGAGCAACAGCAGCTCATCATAACCGTGTTTTCCGAAAAGATATGCATGATTTTCTCCTTCAATTCCTAGAACATTACTGGGATTTCCAGATTCTAACACTCCTCTTTTTCCCTGTCAAGTTATTTTAAGAAGAACAAAAAAGGGACTGTAAAAATAACGCTTCTCTACAGTCCCTTCTATAGGGTTCTTCCTGATGCGGAATCCGTCTACCAGAGTCCGCTCTCCTTCAGAAGGATTTCAAAATCGGTACCCTTCGTGAATTTCCGGGCAAGGTTCCAGGCTATTTTTTCCTTCCAGCTAAGCGGCATCTTACTAAGCGGTTTCTTATCAATCGCATAATAAGTAGAGCGGAGAAGTTCCCGGATATCGTACTTGGAAGCCCAAACCTCCGGAACGGCACGATCTACATTCATCAGCGTATAAACCGCTTCCATACCGGTACGGATAGAGTATTCTGTCGTGAAAATGGTGTCGCGCGGCGTTTCCGCAAACTGTCCGATAAAGGCAAAATTGATCGCATTCTTCGGCACAATTTTCGGTCTGTCCTTCTCTTTTCTCGGCTGGAAGAAGGCATTGATGTATGGCATAAAACAGGTGGTGGTATTGCAACGATTCTTCGCATAGTCTTCTATCTTATTCTTGTCCAGTCCAATATGGTAGAGCCACTCTTCGCAAACCTCCCAACCGCTGCACTCCCGCATCGGCTTCTTCACGAAGTTTCCTTCCTTATCGGTACTTAGAGCATACACCCAGATCAGGACCGTATCCTTCTCCTGTGCTCTGAACTGGGGCTGTCTGTTAATCGTCCAGGACATATACCAGTTATTCACGCTATCCTTTACCGTAACGATTCCGCCGGTCGTAACCTTTCCTTTTCTCGGATCTCTCTTACAGATATCCATAATCTTCTGGATGATTTCCTCGTCCTTGGTTTCTACCGTAGCACTCATCCAGTTTGTTTTAGCGGTATCCGTGCAGAACTTATCCGGATTGCCGTACTCTCCGTGTGTCGCCTGCTTCGCAATATTTTTCCATAAGTCCCAGGACTCGCCGGAACCGTTTTCAATCTGCGATAAATCCGGCGCACTATCCTGTGTTCCGTAGCAGGAAGTATCCGTACAGCAACCGTTCGTAATGAAAACAAGATCATCCGGAATCAGGTCAATGCTATCCCATTTTCCATCCTTCTTATAGACAATCTGCTTGGCTACCTTTTTCCCGTTTTCCTCCTGAATCACCACGTTCTTCACATCCATGCCGAACTCTACGGAAACACCGTGGCTTTCCAGATATTTTACGAGCGGTAAAATCATGCTCTCGTACTGATTATATCTTGTGAAACGAAGAGCGGTAAAGTCCGGAAGACCGTCGATATGGTGGCAAAAACGGCAGAGATAGCGCTTCATCTCCAGAGCGGAAGACCATTTCTGGAAAGCAAACATCGTCTGCCAGTAAAGCCAGAAGTTGGTATCCCAGAAGGAAGCCGGAAGAACGTCACTGATTTTCTTATCCTCCAGATCCTGCTCTTTGGTCATGAAAAGTTTTGCAAGGGCAAGCGCGGACTTCTTATCCAACTTAAACTGCCCGTCCGTATGTGCATTTTTTCCGCAGTTCACCGTAGCACGGCAAAGCGAATAGTTCGGGTCATGCTTGTTCAACCAATAATACTCGTCCAGTACGGTAACATTCGGCGTCTCAATGGAAGGCACATCCTTGTACATATCCCACATACACTCGAAGTGGTTATCCATCTCTCTTCCGCCACGCATATAAAAGCCTTTTGTCACATCCTTTCGTCCGTCACAGCTGCCTCCGGCAAGTTCCAGCTTCTCCAGAAGATGAATGCGCTCTCCCTTTACCTGCCCGTCCCGCACGAGATAAAATGCTGCGGAAAGTCCCGCAAGACCTGTTCCGATAATATACGCCGACTTCCTGTCCGCACCTTCCGGCTTCTCCGGTTTTGCAAATGCTTCATAATTTCCTGCTCCGTAATACATGGTTCTTCTCCTCTCTCCTTGTTGAACAATGCTTTCTCTACTCTTTTTCGATACTCTCCTGTGTGTTCCTCTGTTGCTCTCTTTTGCTGTGCTGTAGTCTTTCTTCTCGTTTTCTATCTCTATACTATACTTCAATATATTGAAATAGCAAAAGAAATCTGTAAGTTTTTCGAATTTTTTTAAGATATAAAACTCCTGTTTTCGGATGCAATTGTATTTCTCTCCTTCCAACATTTCTACGGGTAAAATAAAAGGCCTGTCGTGTTCTACGACAAGCCGATTGAACTGTGCTATTTTGGGACAAAAGCGAAGAAATGTCTAAAATGCAATGCAGGTAAACGCAGCACGAATGCAATACTTCCCTCCACGCTAAAAAGTGCCATTTTCTCCCCTATTTCCTTAATAAGTGCCGTGTTCTCTCCTACTTCCTTATCTCCCAATCTTGGCATTTCCGAGTGCTTTCTCAAAGGTTCCCTCTATTAAAGAGTTGAGCCTTGTCACGATTTTTTCCGGTTCCTCCTTCATCCCCGTATCAATCCACTCAAGAAGGAGACCGACAAAACCGTATTTATAAAAGTCCGCAATAAATTTCTTATCTTCCTCCCGAATCAGCATCCCCTCCGCCTTTTCCTCCAAAACATCATAAAGCAGACGAAAAGTCACCTTATACAGATAGCGATACAGATACTCTCTCGGCATGTGTCGATAGATATTCAGAATAAAAGAGCGATCCTTTCGAATCATCAGAAAGATGGTCAGGTAACCTTCCTGCCAAGTCTCATAGGTCGGTTTTTCCTGCAACGCCTTCTCCGCATCGCTCTCACAAATCCACTCACACAGTTCCAGTACATCGTGAAAATGATAATAAAAGGTCTTTCGGTTCATCTCACACTTTTCCGCAATCTCCTGCACCGTAATTTTGTCCAGTGCTTTCTCCGAAAGCAGTTCTTTAAATGCAAAGGCAATCGCCATTTTGGTCGTTGTTTTGCTCATCGTCTCTCCTCTAAGCGGGATGCTCTAGCCCTTCTCGTTCCAAGCCATTATTTTAGGCCATCTATGATGCAATATAGCATAGATGACCTATTATTATCTACCTGTACGAAGTCTCTTTCAGAGAGCTGGTCTTCCACGGGCTGCGTTTTTCTGAAGATAACCCTATCCCTTGACTGCGCGCGTTCTCGTAGAACGCTTGCGCATCCGTCTGCGA
>JABZIV010000017.1 GCA_015258095.1 Lachnospiraceae bacterium | reverse complement strand
TCTGAGATTTGTCCTTTGAGACTGACTCAATCTTGTGGAATAATTCTCCATAGCCATCACTATTGTTGCGTATCGTAAAGACTGGGAACAGTTCTTCGGTATCTGGTCCAAGGATACAACAGTCATGCTTATCCTTAGCAACATCAATTCCAACGTAAATCATTTAGTAAATCCTCCTGTAATAAGTGTTTGACGCTGTTATCGACCCACAGGGCTCTTTGCTGATTGTATCCTCGTTCTACATAAACCGTCATGCGGTATCTAACTGATCAACAATGTAACAAAGAGGCTGTGGTTGGAGCCTTAATCAAACCGTCGCGCGGTAGGAGATAAAAACCAATCCACAGCATCAGATAACAATAGTAGCTGATTACCAAGAACAGGTAAAGAAAAGCTACAACTTAATAATACGAGGACATGAAAAAATATTAAATATTTAATAACAGAATGTCTTCGGATGCGCCTGCGTCCCTTGTTAAGAATGAGATATTGCACACTTTGCAAACGATACTCGTTATGAATCATAAAAAGCCTGCACAGAGTTTAGCTTCAACTCCATACAGGCTTTTCCTTTTCTTATCTTTTTAAATTCATTTTCCGCCCAGCGCAGCGAAGGGAAATGTCCGGGGACAAGTCCTTCCAAAACGCACTACAGTAAATTACTTTCTGTTGAATGCGGCAAATCCCGGGTAGTAAGCACCCTCGCCAAGCTCTTCCTCGATACGAAGAAGCTGGTTGTACTTAGCCACTCTCTCGGAACGGGAAGGAGCACCGGTCTTAATCTGGCAGGTATTAAGAGCGACAGCCAGGTCAGCAATCGTGGTATCCTCCGTCTCACCGGAACGATGGGATGCAATTGCGGTATAACCGGCCTTGTGTGCCATCTTGATGGCCTCTAATGTCTCGGAAACGGAACCGATCTGGTTTAACTTAATGAGAATGGAGTTTCCGCATCCCAGCTTGATTCCCTTGGAAAGACGCTCGGTATTGGTTACAAAAAGGTCATCTCCAACGAGCTGTACCTTATCGCCAAGCTCCTTGGTCATCTTCTCCCAACCTTCCCAGTCTTCCTCATCGAGTCCATCCTCGATAGAGTAAATCGGGTACTTCTCAATCAAAGACTTCCAGTGTGCAATAAGCTCATCGGAGGTGAAATCCTTACCGGACTTCGGCTGATGATAGAAGCCCTTTCCTTTCTCGCTCTTCCACTCGGAGGAAGCGGCATCCATAGCAAGAACAAAGTCCTTACCCGGCTCATACCCTGCTGTCTTGATCGCCTTTAAGATGTGCTCAATGGTATCCTCATCGGAAGCCAAGTTCGGTGCAAAACCGCCCTCATCTCCTACTGCAGTAGTATTGCCTTCATCCTTCAAAATCTTCTGGAGTGCATGGAATACCTCAGTACACCAGCGAAGACCCTCACGGAAGGAAGGAGCGCCGGCAGGCATAATCATGAATTCCTGTGTATCAACGGAGTTCGTAGCGTGTGCACCGCCGTTTAAGATGTTCATCATCGGAACCGGAAGACGATTTCCGTTTACACCGCCGAGAAAACGATAAAGAGGGATTTCCAGTGCAGCAGCGGCTGCCTTGCAAGTTGCGATAGAAACGGCAAGAATGGCATTTGCACCGAGCTTGGACTTATCCTTCGTTCCGTCAGCCTCCAGCATTGCCTTATCTACTGCGTAAATATCGGTCGGATCCATACCAATCAACACATCATTGATCACCGTGTTGACATTCTCTACTGCCTTCGATACGCCCTTTCCGCCAAAACGGGACTTATCACCATCACGAAGCTCCAGTGCCTCAAACTCACCGGTAGATGCACCGGAAGGTGCGGTACCTCTTCCTACAGTACCATCCGACAAAGTAACCTCCGCCTCTACGGTCGGATTTCCTCTGGAGTCAATAATCTCTCTTCCAATGACCTTCTCAATCTCTAAGTAGCTCATCTTACCCTCTCTTTCTTATGCGAAATGCCCTGCATAAACTTTGTTTTATTTCCTCAAATAACAGTCCTTATACTAATGGATTGTCTTTTCTGTGTCAAGGCGGAAAAGTCCCCTGCACGCCTCTATCTCTTCCCTCATAATCCTGAAAAACTTCCACATTCGTAAAACCTTCCTTTTGGAAAATGTTTTTCACACTTTCTCCCTGGTCATAGCCGATTTCCAGATAGATTCTTCCTCCTGGAAGAAGGAAGCCTTTCCCCTCCTTCGCGATTCTCCTGTAGAAATCAAGTCCGTCTACTCCGCCGTCCAGAGCTGTCCTCGGCTCGTAAAGAGCCACCTCATCATCCAATGTAGGGATCACATCCCGCCTGATATAAGGCGGGTTTGAAACCAGAATGTCGAAGCCGGAAATATCCTTTTCTTCCATAAAGGAAGGGAGCGTGGCGAAAAGATCCGATTCCAGGAAATGCACGGAAGGATTAAGCCCTTGCTCTCGTATTCGATTAGGATCCGGTTCTCTTCCGCTAGAAAGCACGGAGCATTGCCATTCTTCTTTGGCACTTTCCTGTTCTAAAAAAAGCCTCCTGTAGTTTTCTTTTGCGACTTCCAGCGCTTTATCCGACTTATCGAGAAGCAGCACAGTTTTGCAGTGCAGATTTTTTGCCAGAGTGAGGCCGATACAGCCCGAGCCGGTGCAGAGGTCCAGGATACTAAGTGCTTCGCATCCGGCAACTCCTACACTTTCGTCTGTTAATTCTATTTTCTTACCGCTTCTCTTATCTTGCTCTCCGAGACTTTTCCATTTTTCTTCTTCCTCCAAAATGCGCTCCACAATGCACTCCGTATCTTGCCTTGGGCTAAGCACATTTTCGTTGACCAAGAAAGAAAGGCCGAAGAACTCTTGTCTACCGAGAATTTGAGAGAGCGGAATACGATGAAGTCGCTTTTCGAGAAAAGAGAAAAAACGGTTAAGAGCGGAATCCGGATCTTCATCAGCAGAAGAAGAAAGCGCTAAATCTCCGGCAGCTCGTGAAGACGAAAGTGCCGGCTTCTCTTCTGCTCTTTTCCTATATAGGGTAAAAACCGCCTCTCTTTTTTCTAAAAGATAGTCCTTTGTGTCCAAAGAAAAGGCTTCCTGTAAAAGAAGTCTTAGGTCCAACTCTGCCTCTTCTACACCGGCTTCTTTCAGGAGCGGAAGAGCATATTTTTCCAAATCAAGAAAAGAAAAGGCAGTGCTTTGCCCTTTCTCATCTTGACTCCTTAAAAACTCTTCTTTCAGACTATTTGCCATCTTTTTTTCTTTCCCGTCTTCTCTCAAACCCTGTCCTTCTCTCCGGCAATTTCTGTATCGAGTATTGCCCAAGCCCTATATTTTTCACCTACTTTTATCAAGTTTCATCCACTTTTATCATCAAAAACTTGCATGTCCTTTATGGCTTTTCCGGAAAATGTTCTCTCTGAAATGCCCTCCAATCAAAGACCTTTTCCACAGCAGCAATGGCTACTTCCACCTCTTCGGCATCAGGCTCTTTCGTCGTCAGGCCCTGCATCCACATACCGGGGATAAACAAAATGCGAGTTAAGGCATTGTCCACCATACCCACAAGGCGAAGTACTTCATAGCTGATGCCGGCAATCACGGGAATAAGAAGAAGACGCGCCAAAACCTTCATCCACAGACTGTCAAATTGCAGGAACATAAAGAGGAAAATGGAAATCATCATCACATAGACGATGAAGCTCGTTCCGCAACGTTTATGCTCTTTGGAGGAAAGAAGAACATTTTCCACGGTTAAATCAAGACCATGCTCCACACAGTTTATACACTTGTGCTCCGCCCCGTGATACTCAAAGGTTCTTCGGATATCCTTCGCCCGAGAAATCAACTTGATATAAATAATAAATATGAGGATACGAAGCAGTCCCTCCAAAAAGGCGAGCATCGGTGCAATCGGGAGGATTGTCTTTAAGAAATTCAGCAATATGGTCGGGAGTGCTACAAAAATAAAAATTGCAGCAGCAAAGGAGAAGACCATCACAAGAGCCGATAAGACCTGCTCAAGCTTATCGCCAAAGATTTTACCCATTGCTTTTTCAATAGCTCCCGGCTCAGAGCCTTCATCATCCTCATAAAAACTTGCACTGTGACTTAAGCATTTCATTCCCAAAGCCATGGAGTCGTAAAAAGAAATGATTCCTCTTAAAAAGGGGAACTTCAAAAAAGGATATTTGTCCGTAAGGGAAAGGTACTCGCTTTCCATAACATCGATTTCTCCGCTTGGCTTCCGAACTGCAACGGAGTATTTCTCTCCGTTTTTCATCATGATTCCTTCTATTACAGCCTGACCGCCTATTCCGCTATATACCTGTTTACTCAATCTTTTCCTCTTTCCTGTTCTACTTACACTTTTATAAATCTATTTACTTTATAGTTCTACCTATACTCTGTAAGCAACGGGTATGCTGTACAAATTCTTATGCATTTGGTTCTATCTGTTCCTATCATTCTAATGATACTTCTTCCTTCATACAATGGATTCAAGCCATACTATCTCTATTTTATGAAAAAGAAGTGAACAAAGAAAGAATCGGCGCAAGAAAAATCGAACAAAAAAAGCAGAGCCAAAGCCGGTGCTACTAAGGGATTTCCACGCCTGTCCCTTTGCTTTGAAAATAGCTCTAATCTTTCTGCTGGTGTCCTTGGCGTAAAACCCATTGAAAATATTGATGAACGGTGTCATGTCGTTTTCTGCCTGATCATCGCTGTCTGCACCGTTATTAATGGCGTACTTCTGAAGGATTGCATTCTGAGACAAGATTTGTCAAGGGGTTCTCTCCCAAAAATCAATAGTAAAGGACAAGGCAGTGCACGCAAAAAGGGTGCTGCCTTGTCCTTTAACCAATAACATATGACAGATGATCTTATTAGCTTCCCGCCTGCAGCCTTACCATATTGCTGAAAATACCACCATGCTTCATCAACTCTTCCGGTCTGCCCTGTTCTGCAACCTTGCCATCTTCCAGCACCACGATTTTGTCTGCCCCTGCCACAGTACGCATACGGTGGGCAATCACGAGTACAGTTTTGTCGCGCAGAAGTTCAGATAACGCCTCCTGCACCATGCTTTCATTTTCTACATCCATAGATGCGGTAGCTTCATCCAGAATAATGACCGGCGCATCCTTCAAAATCGCACGGGCGATGGAAATTCGCTGGCGTTCGCCACCGGAAAGGGTACAGCCGTTTTCTCCGATTCTGCTTTGATACCCCTCCGGCAGGCGGGAGACAAATTCCTCACACCTTGCTGCTTTAGCAGCTTTTATCACTTCCTCATCCGTGGCGTTTTGCCGACCAAGCCGGATATTTTCCATTATGGTATTGTCAAACAGGGTAACATCTTGAAAAACAATGGAGTAGTTTCGATACAACACCTCCGGCTCTATGGTCGTTACATCCACGCCGCCGAGCAGAACCTTTCCCTTATCTGCATCCCAAAAGCGGGCTGCCAATCGGGATACGGTTGATTTTCCACTGCCGGAATGTCCTACAAGCGCAGTAATTTCCCCCTGCTTTGCTACAAAGGAAACGCCTTTCAACACAGGGGTATCCTTATAGGAAAATTCCACATTGGAAAATTCAATATCAAAGCCTTGATTATTGCAGACATTCGCACCGGTCTGTTCCGAAGTAGCCTCCATTTCTTTTGTCCGGCGGATACTGACCAGTGCGGAGAACATTTCAGCCATCAGCATGAAGCAGGAGCCAAACGGCTCATAAATCCTGCCTGCTATCAGCAGATAAAGCAGGAACATATTAACAGAGAGGCTTCCCTGTGTCATTAAAACCCCACCTACAAGCAACACCGTCACCAGGCCGAAGCGAAGGACAAACTGTGCAAGCGTAACTACTGTACCGGGAACAAGCTCATTGCGAAATGCACACGCAATTACATTGTCCAGTTTTTTTCTTACTCCGGCTAAATATTCCTGCTCCGTTCCAGAAGAACGAAGTTCAGAAACTACATCAAGATACTCCTGCACACCGTCATAAGCGGCACGATAGGCATCGTAATTCTTTTCCTCCGCATTCTGCTGCATCCTTCTTCCGGCAAATACAATCACACCGGCAACAGGAACGGGAAGGACAATGCAAAGTCCCATACGCCAGTCGACACAGAGCAGGCAGGCGGAAACCACAAGGAACATCACGATTGTTCCAAACAGCCCCGGAACTGCATTTGAGAATATCCGTTCCAGTTTTGAGCAGTCACCCATCATCGTGGACGTCAGGTCGGAAAGGTCACGCTGCCCAAAGAAAGAGAGCGGAAGCCGCCGCAGCTTTTCTGCCAGAGTAATTCGCCGGTTTGCGCTTTCCCGATAGGCAACCGTATAGGTTAGATGGTACTGCACCCATTGTGTTAAAAAGATAATTCCACAAAGCCCTATTGCCATCAGCAAAATGACATCTGACCGGAGGGTAAAACCTTCGCCGCCACATATTTTATCTAAAAGCGCCATCGTTACCATCATTAAAAGCGAAACGGGAGCCATAATCGCTAAATTGGAAATCGCTGTGGCAGCGATACCCCTTTTCAGTTCACGCACTCCGTCATCGCTCAATCCGAGTAATTTCTTCAGCATGATGCAACCTCCTGTTCCTGCCCGCTTTTCAGGGCATCATGGTGCACCCCTGCGGTGTTTCCTGCGTTATCCATCTGCCAGCGAATTGACTTCTGATATTCTGTCCACATACGGGCATATTCGCCCTGTCTTGCAGCTAATTCCTCATGTCTGCCGTACTCCGCTATCTGTCCGCCCTTCATCACGATGATTTGGTCTGCATCAGTAATGGTAGAGAGACGGTGCGCAATCATAATTACCGTTTTGTTTTTTGTCAGTTCTTTCAATGCCTGTTGAATCTGTGCTTCATTTTCCGGGTCTGCAAAAGCGGTGGCCTCGTCCAAAACGATGATAGGGGCATCCTTCAATATTGCTCTCGCAATAGCGAGCCGCTGTATTTCGCCACCGGAAAGATATACACCTTTTCCTCCAATCATCGTATGGATTCCATCGGGGAGTTTTTCGAGAATATCATCACATCCAGCTAAATGCAGAGCGTTCAAAATATCCTCTGCGGCTGCGCTCTTTTTCCCGCCCCGGACATTTTCTTCAATGCTTGCTTTCAGCAACTTTGGATTTTGAAATACAAAGGCAACTCTTTCCATCAACGCCTTCCTGTTCATGGAAGAAAGTGCTACACCTCCGATGGAAATGCACCCCTCCTGAATATCATAAAACCGTGGAATTAAAGAGCCTATGGTACTTTTGCCTGAGCCGGAATGTCCCACCAAAGCAGTCACGGTTCCGCCTTTCGCAAGGAAGCTGACATCGGAAATGGCAGGGCCCTCGCCTGTAGGATAAGTAAAGGTCACATGGTCGAATCTTACATCATTACCCTGCGGCAGTTTGAACTCTCTTGGCTCTGCCTGCTCCCTTGTCAGCAGGATTTCATCAATGCGCCGCATGGATTCCACAGCCTGCATCTTGTAGTTGGTCATATACATCAATTTGTTCAGCATAGCTGCACAGGCAGGTGCAAAAATCAAATAGAATAAAAAGTTTTGTGCAAATGTTTCCAAATCTGCCGCGGCTGCCATACCAATCAAGGCTGCCGGGATCAAGGCAAGAAACGAGGAGTTTACCACAGTATTAAACGCCACATACCCCGGCTTGCAGGCCATCGTATAGGCTAAGGCGTCATCCCGGTAGGCATGGATGGCTTCTTTGAAACGGCGCAGCGAATGAACGGACTGACCAAAGATTTTAATGACGGAAATTCCTCTGACGTACTCCACCGCTTCATGGCTCATGTCCTCTTGCGCATCCTGATAGCGTTTCATAAAATTCATGGTTTCTTCACCCATCATAGACATTTGAAACGCAAAACCGATCATCATAAGCACCAGCACAGGAAGTCCAATCCGCCAGTCAACCGCAAGCATGAGAAGCGCCGCAGCAGCCATAGACACCTGTGCCCCTACGAGGTCAGGAAGCTGATGTGCCAGATAGCTTTCTGTCTGTTTACTGTTTTCATCTATGATTTTCCGCAGTTTTCCGCTGTTGTTTTCTTCAAAATATCCCAGAGGCAGCCTTGACAGATGTTCCAATACTGCCATTTTCAAATTCTGTTCCGTATGAAAAGCAGCTTTGTGAGACAAAAGCAGGGCAATAAAATTGACAATCAAGCCTGCCAGTTCAAACCCAAGCGCCCAAAGCCCCCAATACGCCAACGCAGATGCATCTATGCTGCCGCCAAGCAGGAAATCCAAAAGCTCCCTTGCGGCAAAATAAACACAAAGAAACGGCGCTAACAGCAATAATGCACTCGCTCCGGCAAGAAGCTGGGAGAGAAAGAGCATGGGACCAAATGGAGCCGTAAATTCCAACAATCTTGGAATACCGGTTTTTTGCGGTTTTCTTGTCTGTGCATCTTCTCTAAATACTTTCCACATATAGATGTTCCCCCTTTCATCTAATGGCAGGAGCTTTTTTACTTCTCCTGCATGAATATGTAAAATATGTGTGGCACAGCGGGCAATCAGCTCCGGGTCATGGGATACGATAAGAGAGCATACGGCATTCTCGTTCGCTTTTCGTATGATTTCTACGGTGCGAAGCAGATTATCCCCATCCTGTCCGCTGGTTGGCTCATCATACAGCATGACCGGACGTCGGTTACAGATCGCTGTTGCAAGAGAAAGCCGCTGTTGCTGTCCGCCGGAAAGAGAACCGGGGTGTCTGTTTTCCAATCCCGCCAAACCTAACTCACGGAGTACCGCCTGTGCCTGTTCCTCTGTTAAAGAAGGATTGTTTAGCGTAAGCTCACCCATTACACTGTCGCTAAAAAGCTGGTGTCCTGCCTCCTGCATGACAAGGAAAGCTGTTTCCGGCAGTCTTTTGTTCGGAACTGTTTTTCCTTCTATCATAATCGTTCCGTTATGCCTGAGAAGCCCCGCAAGGCATAAACTCAGCGTGGACTTACCTGCACCGTTCTCGCCAATGACCGCAACAATCGCTCCTTTTGGAATTGCCAGGTGGCGAATATCCAATACCTGGCGCTGCCCACGGTTAAAGGTCAGACCGTGGATTTCGATTGCCGGTTCCTGATTCAAATTTCGATTCGCGGTTTCGGGCATGATATGAAGCTGCTGCGGATTGACTGCACGAAGCCCCAAAGCAGTCCTTTCCTGCTGTGTCAGTGCGTTTATTTCTTTCGGCTCGTATTCCCTGATAATCCGTCCGTTATCCATTAAGATATATCGGTCAGTCATTCCGCTAAGATACCATAGGCGATGTTCGGACATTAAAATTGTCTTTCCGTCCTCTTTCATGGTGCGAATCAGCTTTTGCAGCTTTCGTATGCTATCCATGTCCAGATTGGACGAAGGCTCGTCCAATACCACCACCTCTGGCAAGGACGCATAGACAGAGCCACAGGCAATCTGCTGTTTTTCCCCGCCGGACAGTTCAAAAATGTCCCGTTCCAGCAGTTCCTCCAAATGCAGATGATAAGCGACTTCCTCAAGCCGCTTTTTCATTTTCTCCCTTGGCATATTTTGATTTTCCAGATTAAATGCCATTTCCCCTGTGGTATCCATGTGAAAAAACTGAGTCCGTGGATTTTGAAAAACACTTCCCACAAATCTTGAGATTTTCGGCAGATTAGACGAGGGGATGTCCATGCCATGTACCCTTACAGCTCCCTGTAGGTTTCCAGCGTAAAAATGTGGTGCAAGCCCATTGACAAGACGCAGCATTGTGGTTTTTCCACAGCCGCTTTTTCCGCACAGGACAATACATTCGCCCTTTTTGATGTGCAGATTCACATCTTTTAATACTACAGAGGAAGCAGGCGTTTCCATACCCGTCTGATAGGAAAATGATACATTTTCAAATGTTACCATAAAAATCCTCCCCTCTCACCAAAGCAGATTCCATACAAGGACAATGACGGAAACTGCAACAAATATCCAATCCAGCGCCTTCATCTTCACTTCAAGGAAACTGCTTCGGGGATGGTCTTTATCAAATCCACGAGCCATAACTGCTGCGGACATTTCATCCACAATCGCCGAACTTTGCAAAAGAAACGGCACTAACATATTTTCCAGCATATACAGAGGGCGGCGCAGTACATTTTTTATGGACAGAGCCATTCCACGCAGACGCATTGCCTGTGTGATGACCTGCCATTCCTCTGTCAGCGTGGGCACAAAACGAAACATGACCGCAATGGGAATAATGACCACATTTGGCAGGTGCATCGCCATAAACGCGCTGATATATTGTCCCACGGTTGAGGTTTTCGTGACAATATAAAAGGCGCCAAACAGAGGAAGCAAAAACCGAAGCACATGGCACAACAACAGGGCTACATATTGGGGCGGGCCGGACAATCTTCCCACCACAAACAAGTCACATAAGAACATAACTGCAAATGTAATGGAAACATTCAACGCCCACCGCCACTTTTTACAAATCAGCATTGTAATACCACAAAACAGAAGCAGGGCAATCTCCTGAATATACGTCATACCTGAAAAAGTCGAGAAGCAAGCAGCGACAAATACCGCCAGCTTGCTTCTCGGATCTAACACAGTTCTTGAATTTTTCTGCGTCATTACGCAACAATACCGGCTTTCACAAAATGCTTGCTCAGAATACGCTTACCGAACAGACCGCCCAGAAGTCCGCCCAACAGAGCCAGTGCAATGAATACTACAATAATCCAATTCGGAGTCAGAGAATCGAGTGTAGCAGCATACTCAGCCCCATAATATGTAGTGCAGATGGAAAGAAACGCATCTTTCGCAATCAAAATTGCAAAGAACGGGCCCATCGAGGTCAGGTTAAACACACAGTAGCTTGCGATAAGAGCTTTGGCAGAATTGCGGCGTTTTCCGGCTACGATAAGTTCTGCAATCACGCCCCATACGATAGCGGCAATCAGCGGATAAAATGTAGCCATAGAGGTAATCAGTCCTACAAGCACAGCGAGAATAAAAATAGAGCCGGTGCGGGGGACTTTCAATGCATACAGCATATACACCGAGCCTAATATTATGCCGGCAATCAGCGGTGTTGCCAGATAGAGTATTGGAACGATAGGCAGTATCATTGACGATAATACAGTGAGCAGGACAAGGTAGATTGCTCCGAATGCACCTGCGGAAATTAAGTCTTTTGTAGTAAGTTTTATTTTCATAACGACACCTTCGCTTTCTTGAAAATGGCAGGAGATTCCAAGCCATTTCATTTTTATGTAGTATGCAGTTAGCATCTCCTAACCACAACACATTTTAAACGAGATACGACTGCTTCATCTACCCCGAACAGTCGCAGCAATACAAAAATAATCCAAAAGGTCAAAGAAAATGGAGTGCCATACATGACACTCCAATCTATTGTTCTTCATTCTGTTTTCGATATTCCAAAGGTCTCTTTCCCATGACGGAGAAAAACGCCTCTGTAAACTTACTTGGATTCTGATACCCCATTGCCGCCGCAATTTCGATTACACGCTGCTTTGTTTCCAACAGCAATTTTGCAGCTATGTGCATCTTATATCTTTTCAAATAGACATAAGGGGTTTCGCCATAAACCTGTTTGAAGCTGGTTTTCAGTTGCGTCAGGCTGATTTCATGCTCTGCCGCCAGCTCCTTGAGGCTGACAGAATGTTCCAAATCTTCAATCAGATGGTTCCTGACATGTTTAATTTTTTCAGTCAATGGTTTCGCCATATATTCGTGATTTTCTTCCAGAACAGTCTGCCTGGCCTGGAAATGATACAGCAGCTCCAATATTTTCAGGCGCAAATATGGCAACTCCGGTTGAGTAAGGCTACGATACAATTCTCTGTATATATGTTCCACATTCTCATTACGTCGAAACACCATACAACGAGTATCCAGGGAATATTTCCTGGTCAAAATATCTGTATCTATGCCGAAGCTGTTCAATTCCGGTACTGTTTTGCATAGCCGTGGATAAAGAATTATGGTGGAACCGGAGTAATAATTCAAAGGGAAGGATGAGGCAATGGGAGAATGTAAAACATTATTGATTGCAATATCGCCTTCACCCATATACGCACAGTTTCTGTTGTCAAAAACACATTCAAACCGCCCTTTGAAGCAATGGTTTATGCTGATGACATCCTGCTCCATACCATCCTGATAACAGGTTTCACTTTCAAAAGTTGTTATCATCAGTTGAACACCGGGAAACACATCATACAAATGAATATCCGCCCTTCCGTTCTTCATAGGATAAATGATGTCCGTAATGAAGGCTTCCTCTCGCCTTATTATTTCCTTATCTATCAAATATTTTAATTCCTGCATTGTGCTCTCCTTGTTTTGAGAGATTGTGTTCTTAATTCTTGGGTTAGATATAACTAATCTCCTGACAATGATTATAGTGCCTTTTGCAGGCAAATTCGATACCGCACAAGCATTTTAAGAAAGCAAAGTTACTATAGAGTCAAAATAATACTATAACTCTTTTATGAAAAAGTAGTGAATAAAAAAAGCAGAGCCGCGGCTCTGCCTTTCCTTCTTCTTACTGCATTCCAAACTTCTTATTGAACTTATCAATTCTACCCTTTGCGGCAGCAGCCTTCTGGTTTCCGGTGTAGAACGGATGGCACTTGGAACAAATTTCCACGTGAATCTCCGGCTTTGTTGAACCGGTTACAAAGGTGTTCCCGCAGTTGCAGGTTACCGTTGCCTGATAATAGCTTGGATGAATTCCTTCTCTCATAATTCCCTCTTTCTGCATGATTTCCAACCATGCGCATTCGTCTATCCGCAAGCGGATTCCTTGGTTTACATCTCTGAGAAATGCTTATACTCCACTTCTCTTCTTGTCGTTTCCTTTCTCCGTAGAAACGTCCGAAACGCTTCTGAAAAAGGACTAGCCTTAGTACACTAGCATAAATTCAGAAAACGCGCAAGCCTTAAATCGAATCCGAAGAATAGTTCGGCGCCTCTTTCGTGATATGAATGTCATGCGGATGAGACTCTTTCAAAGAAGCTGCCGAAATCTTCACGAATTCGGAAGTATCCTGCAAGGTCCGAATATCCTTCGCCCCGCAGTATCCCATACCGGCACGGAGTCCTCCGATAAACTGGAAAATGGTATCCTCCACCTTGCCCTTATAAGCCACTCTTCCCTCTACTCCTTCCGGAACAAGCTTCTTCGCGCCTGCCTGGAAGTATCTGTCGGAAGAGCCGTTCTTCGCTTTCATTGCGCCGATAGATCCCATACCGCGGTATACCTTATATTTTCTTCCCTGATACAGTTCAAACTCTCCCGGTGCCTCGTCGCATCCTGCAAATACGGAACCCATCATGACCGTAGATCCGCCTGCTGCAAGCGCCTTCACCACATCGCCGGAATACTGAATTCCACCGTCTGCGATAATCGGTATATTGTACTCTTTCGCCACCGAATAGGCATCCATCACCGCGGAAATCTGCGGCACACCGATTCCGGCAACGACTCTTGTGGTACAAATCGACCCGGGACCGATACCAATCTTCACGCAATCGGCTCCCGCTTCGATTAATGCCTTTGTGGCTTCCTTCGTCGCCACATTTCCGGCAATCACCGGAAGATCCGGGAACTTCTCTTTCAGAAGGCGCACACAGGAAATCACATTCTTCGAGTGTCCGTGTGCAGAATCCAGTACGACCACATCCACGTGCGCTTTCAGGAGGGCCTCCGCTCTCTCCACGACATCCGTGGTGATACCCAGTGCCGCACCGCAGAGGAGACGCCCCTGCTTGTCTTTCGCCGCATTCGGATACTTCATCTGCTTCTCAATGTCCTTGATGGTGATTAAGCCTTTGAGATTGCCTTCCTCATCCACAATCGGAAGCTTCTCCACCTTTGCCCGTGCAAGAATCGCCTTCGCTTCTTCCAGGGTCGTTCCTTCTTTCGCCGTAACGAGATTCTCCGAAGTCATACACTCCGAAATCGGGCGGCTGTAATCCTCTTCAAAAACCAAATCCCGGTTCGTGATGATGCCGATCAGTTTCTTTCCCTCCGTAATCGGCACACCGGAGATGCGGAACTTTGCCATGAGGTCATTGGCATCTTTCAGACTATGTTCTTTCGATAAGGAAAAGGGATCGGTAATGACACCATTTTCCGAACGTTTTACCATATCCACTTCTTCCGCCTGTTCCTCAATGGTCATATTCTTATGGATAATGCCGATACCGCCACAGCGTGCCATCGCAATCGCCATGTTGTGCTCCGTTACGGTATCCATCCCTGCGGAAATAAACGGAATATTCAAACGAATGGTATTCGTCAGATTCGTACTCAAGTCCACTGCATTCGGAACGACTTCAGAATAATGCGGCACCAACAAAACGTCATCAAATGTAATCCCTTCCCCAATAATTCTTGCCATTTCTTCTCTCTCCTTTTCCTATGCGACGCACGACGATAAACTGCTCTCCTCTTTCCTCAATGGAAAAAAGGTGCAAAAAAAATAGTACCGGAAAAAAATATTTCCAGTACTATAGCATAGCGAAAAATGAATGACAAGGGCCTTTACAAAGCCCTATGGGATTCCTCGGTGACCTGTTCTATCGTGTGCAAAAGCTCGTCTGACAGTAAAGCGGCTTCGGCAGATTTCTCTTCTCCGCTTTCGATGGATTTCTCTTCTCCTTCATAACGAAGATAGGCAAGATACTCGATATTTCCCTCCGGTCCTTTAATAGGCGAGAAGCTCAGTCCCTCTACGGAAAAGCCGAGTTGAAGCGCAAATTCTAAAACTGCGCCTATCACTTCTTCATGCACCTTCGGGTCACGAACCACCCCCTTCTTTCCGACCTGCTCTCTTCCCGCTTCAAACTGCGGTTTAATGAGACAGACCAGTTCTGCCGGAAGAGAAGCCAATCTCTTCACGACGGGAAGTACCAATTTCAAGCTGATAAAAGAGACATCAATAGAAAAAAAACTCGGCTTTTCTTCCAGATCCTTCTCTTCCACGTAGCGGATATTACACTTCTCCATAACGTGCACCCGTGCATCGTTTCGTAACTTCCAGTCTAACTGTCCGTGCCCCACATCCACGCTGTACACCTCTTTTGCCCCGTTTTGCAGCATACAATCCGTGAAACCGCCGGTAGACGCACCGATATCCATACAGATGCGCTCCTTTAAGTCGATGGGAAAAGTCTTCAAGGCTTTTTCCAGCTTCAGGCCTCCCCGCGAGACATACGGAAGAGGGTTCCCTTTCACGACGATGTCCGCGGTAAGCGGAAAGCTACTTCCTGCCTTGTCTTCTTTCTCTCCATTCACAAAAACAAGGCCTGCCATGATGGCACGCTTCGCTTTCTCCCTGCTGTCAAAGAAACCGTTATCTACTAAAAGGACATCCAGCCGTTCTTTCTTTTCCTTCATCTCTTTCCCTTTATTTCTTTCTTTTTATTTCTTTCTCTTTATTTCTTTCCCTTTATTCTTCCCCTGCATCTCTTCGTCAGAGGATTTCTTCTTATTTCCCTAATCGAAGAACCCTTCCTCTTCCAGCCGCTCGATGATACTGTCGGAATCCATTTTAAGCATCTTTCGAAGAGCCGACACATCCCCATGCTCCACATAGCAGTCGGGAAGGGTGACATTTTCCACAAAAACGCCCTGATGATGGAGCGCCATATAACGAAGCACAGCCTCTCCGAAGCCGCCGGACAAGACCCCTTCTTCCAGGGTAAGAATCTTCCTGTAGCCTTCCTCTGAAAGACGGTCGAGGAGCTTCTCATCAATCGGCTTTGCAAAGCGCGCATTCACAAGGCTTAAAGACACGCCTTTCTTCTCCATCTTTTCTACGATATGCGCTGCGGTGGAGACCATGGAGCCGAGCGCAAGAAGCGCGATTTTCGTCTGCCCTTTTCCTTCTATTAAAGTCTCCGCGCATCCGAGCTCTACCTGCGCTTCCTTGTCCGAGAAGCCCTGATAGGCAGTCCCTCTCGGGTAACGGATGGCAACAGGCCCCGGAAATTGAAAAGCAAAGTGCAGCATATCCGTGAGTTCCTTGCCATTTTTCGGCGCCATCACGGTCATGTTCGGAATACTCCGTAGGTAAGAAATATCGAAAATGCCCTGGTGCGTCTCTCCGTCGGCACCGACAAGGCCGGCTCTGTCGATAGCGAATACAACCGGAAGCTTCTGGAGGCAGACGTCATGCACAAGCTGATCATAGCCTCTTTGCAGGAAACTGGAATACACGGCAAAAACCGGACGAAGTCCGACACTGGCGAGTCCTGCCGCGGAAGTCACGGCGTGCGCCTCCGCAATCCCTACATCAAAGAAACGCTTGGGATAGGCCTTCTCGAAAGCGGAAAGCCCCGTTCCGTCCGGCATGGCTGCCGTTATGGCAACAATCTTTTCATTTTCCTTCGCTTCTTTCAGTAGCGCGTCAGAAAATACTGCGGTATAGCTCTTTCCTGAAGCTTCCGCTTTGCTCTTCCCGCTTGCCATATCAAAAGGCCCGACGCCATGAAAAAGACTCGGATTCTTCTCTGCCGGAACGTATCCTTTCCCTTTTTTCGTCACCACATGGACGAGTACGGCGTGGTCTATCCGCTTTGCCTCATGAATGACCTGCTCTAAAGCGGCAAGATTGTGCCCATCTACGGGGCCGAGATAGGTAATCCCCATATTTTCAAAAAACATTCCCGGAACAAAGAGCTGCTTAATGGAATTCTTCGTATTCTTCAAGCGTTCCACGATACGGTCTCCCAGTACCGGAATCCGCTCCAGTCCTGACGCGAGGTTCTCCTTGAACCGCGTATAGCCTTTATGGGAACGAATGCCGTTCAAATAGGTGGAAATGCCTCCGACGTTCCGCGCAATGGACATTTCGTTATCGTTTAAGATGATAATGAAATTCTTCTTCATCTTGGAAGCGTTATTCAGGCCTTCATACGCCATCCCGCCGGTCAATGCGCCATCTCCGATTACCGCAAGGACCGTATAGTCCTCCTGCAACAAGTCTCTCCCTTCCGCTATCCCGAGCGCCGCAGATATAGAAGTGGAGCTATGACCGGTATTGAAGCAGTCGTAGGGGCTTTCTTCTCTCTTTGGAAATCCGCTGATTCCCTTGAACTTCCGAAGAAATTCAAAGTCATCTCTTCTTCCGGAAAGAATCTTATGGGTATAGCACTGGTGCCCAACATCCCAGACAATCTTGTCTTTGGGAAGATTGAGCGCATGAAAAAGCGCAATGGTCAACTCCACCACACCCAGATTGGAGGCGAGATGCCCCCCGTTTTCCGCCATTTTTTCAATGATAAAGCGACGCAGTTCCTTCGCAAGAATCTTCTGTTCTTCGAGGGAGAGTTTTCGGACATCCTCCGCCCCGTCAATATTTTCCAGTATCATAGTTTCTTTCACCCATTGTTTCTACGAATGCGCATTTCTCTTACTTTCTTCTTCCGGCAAGGTACGCCGTAAGTTCTCGCAGGAAAAGATATTCTCTCTCCGTCCTCTCCGGATGCTCTAAACTCTCCGAATACTCTAAACTTTCCGGATGCTCTAAGCTCTCCGTGCCCCCTGCCTTCTCCATAGGGACATTCGGAGAGGAGCCGGCACGACTCTGTACTCCCCCGTCATGTAGTCCGTCCAAAGCTTGAACCGCCTTCTCCGTATACTCCCGCACCTTCTTCTCCGCGCCTTCTCTTCCATAGAGAGTGTATGCCGTCGTTTTCCCTTCCTCCTTGTCGGAATGCACCGGCTTGCCCAGTTCCTCCGTAGTGGAAATCTCATCCAGAATATCGTCCTGAATCTGGAAAGCAAGTCCAAGAGCCTCTCCATACGCGGAAAGCGCCTCCTGCTCTTTCTCTCCCGCGCCGGCAAGAACCGCTCCCATAAGAAGGGAAGCTTTCAGGAGCGCCGCTGTCTTCTTCTCCATGATAAAGAAGAGCTCCTCTTCCGAAAGCGCCTGTCCCTCTTTCAGAATATCCACTACCTGTCCTCCGACCATACCGTCGATTCCGGCCTCTTTCGAAAGAAGAAAGAGAGCGGAAAGAACGCGTTCCTCTATCTTCTTCTCTAAGCGTGTATTCTGCTCCAACGCTCCACTGCACTTTACCGTACGATACGCTTCTAAAGCACTTTGAAAAGCATAGAGAGAAAGTGCGTCTCCTGCAAGAATGCCCTGCGCTTCGTCAAAATGCGCCCAGGTAGAATCCTGTCCTCTCCGCAAACGGTCGTTGTCCATGGCAGGAAGGTCGTCATGGCAAAGAGAAAAACTGTGCATCATTTCTATGGATGCCATGAAAGCATGGAGAATCGGGAGAACGACACGCTCTTCTTCCTCTTTAGCAAAAAGATAAAATGCCGATTCCAGAAGAATCGGGCGAATCCGCTTTCCGGGAGCCATGAAACTGTAGTTCATGGCTGCCCTTCCTATCCGATCCTGTCCCTTCTCTTCCAGAAGAAAATGCTCGAGGATCCGGTCCACCTCTTCTTTTTTCTTTTGTAAAGCCTGTTTGATATCCATTTTCCGCCTTATCTATGCTTCTTCCTTCTCACTGTCGAGAATTCTAACCTGCTTTTCAATCCGGTCGATGCTGCTGTTCGCTTCTTTCAGAAGAGAGACTGCCTTCTCATAGATGGCAAAACTCTTCTCCAGGCTTTCCTCTCCTTCCATTTTCACAAGAAGCGTATCCAGGTCGGTGAAAATCTCGCTTAAGTCCTTCTTCTTTTCCTTTGCCGTATCCGCATTCGCTTCCTTATCCTCTTGCTGTTTTGCTACTTTTCCTGCTTTTGTTCCCTCTTTCTTTATCGCTTCTCTTGTTTCTTCTATCCCTTCTCTTTTCTCTTCCTCTATCATAATGGAAACTTCTCCTTTTATTCTTATTTTATCCGATAGCATTTCTTAGCTTTTTATTTCTTCGATTCTGGCAGCTGCCGCACCGTCCGAAAACTGCAAAGCAATCCGTTCTCCCTCTGTCAGCTGCTCGATACTGCTTACCCTGTGCCCTTCCTCGTTTCGCACATAAGAATAGCCCTTAGAGAGGAGCCGAAGCGGAGACAGGGCATCAAACTGTTCCGAAAGAAGTTCCAGGCGATGCTTGGTATTCTGTACTTTTCCTTTGATGCGCTCGGAAAATGCCTGATACTCCAACACCCTATGCTTCGTTTTCAAAAGCCTCTCCTCCATCAGCGGGGAGAACTTCCGATACTCGCTCAGTTTCGCCTTTCCCACAGCGAGACTTCGCTCCATATTCTTCGAAAAAGCGGTATAGGATTGCAGACGGTCTTTCTTCTCCTGTATGACTTCTCGTATTGCATTCTGAAAACGATTCTCCAGATCCAGGAGCCGATGCTGCTTTCCCTGCAAAATGGACTTCGGATGCAATGCCGAAAACTGCAATTCTCTTTCCTTTACCTTCTGCCTGTACGATAATATCTTTTTTTCTATCCGTTCATGAAAACTATAGGTGAAAGACGACAGATCATCGACAAACTGCATATAGTCAAAGACAGCAAGCTCTGCCGCGGCGGAAGGCGTCGGCGCACGAAGATCCGCCACAAAATCCGCTATCGTCGTGTCCGTTTCATGCCCGACCGCGGAGATAATCGGCGTTTCCGCATCAAAAATGGCTTTCGCGACCGCTTCCTCATTGAATGCCCATAAATCCTCGATAGAACCTCCACCCCGACCGACAATCAGGGCATCGAGTCCCATCCGGTCCAGTGTGCGGATTCCCCTCACAATGGAAGGAACAGCGCCCTCTCCCTGCACAAGAGCCGGGAAAAGCGTAATCTCCACAAAGGGGTTTCGTCTTCTCGCAATTTGAACGATGTCCCGCACCGCTGCGCCGGAACTCGCCGTTACAACCCCAATCCTCCGTGCATACTTCGGAATCGGCTTCTTGTACATCGGGTCAAAAAGCCCCATTTCCATGAGTTCCTTCTTCAGCGCCTCAAAGCGAAGGTAGAGCTCTCCCTGCCCCGCAAGCTGAAAAGAATCCGCATAAATCTGATAGCTTCCTCCCGCTTCATACAAACCGATTCGCCCCGTAACCAGCACCTTCATGCCATTTTCCAAACGAAACGAAAGCCCCGCCCTCTTTCCGGCAAACATGATGCCCGAAAGCTGCGAAGCTTGATCCTTCAGCGTAAAATAAATATGTCCGGAAGGATGCATTTTCAGGTTGGAAATCTCTCCTGCCACCGTCAAGCGGGATAGAAGAAAATCCTCCTGTATCATCCTCGAGAGATAGCGGTTTACCTGAGAAACGGTATATTCTTTTCTGGAAGTTCGCTCCATCCTTTAATCTTTCTTATTCAACACGATATGGAAAGAAGGATTCTTCCGCCCGTTCTTCTTCCGCTTTGCTGCATCCTCCGTCGAATGCGCTGCATCCTTCTCTTTTTCTTCTCTCTCTTCCGAAGAATCCGACGCAGAGAGCTTCGGTAAAATGCGGGCAAGCACGCCGTTTACAAAAGAACCGGAATCGGCTCCCCCATACTTCTTCGCAATCTCCACCGCCTCGTTCAACACGACTTTCTCCGGAATCTCTTTCTGATGGAGGAGTTCATAAAGGGAAAGCCGAAGAACGGTGAGGTCTGTCTTACTCATTCTCTTCGTCGTCCAGCCTTCCGTCTCTTTGTTAATCATCCTATCCAGCTCATCCACCTGCTCCAACACTTTCAAAACCTCCCCCTCGAGATACGCTTTCTCTTCTTCGGGCAGGGTCTCAAAACAAATCGTGCTGTCCTCCTCTTCTTCTTTCTCGAAAGAATAGTGACTGATTCTTTCTCTCTCTTCCTCTCCTTCATAAAAGAGGGTGGAAAAAAGAAGTTTAAACTTATGGGCTCTTTCTTCTCTCTTATTCATTCTCTTTATTTACCACTCCGGAAATGCGGATATTCACCTCAGAAACGACAAGTCCCGTCATGTTGTTGATACTTGCGGAAACCTTGTCCTGCACAGCCTTCGATACTTCGGGAATGGCATAGCCGTACTCCATATTGAGGCTCAGGTCTACCTTCACTTCTCCGTCCTTAATCTGCACTTTCACGCCTCTCGCGAGATCTTTGATGCCCAGTTTCGAGACAAACTGTCCGGACCAGCCGCCATCCATCGAGTCTACACCCTCCACTTCCGTTGCGGCAATGCCGGCAATAATGGCAATCACTTCATCCGCAATAATCACATCGCCATAACTGGGATTGCCCTCTACCTTAATCTTATTCTCTTCTTCCATCCTAACCCTCCTATCGTCTTCTGTAAGCCCGACACTTCCTCCGTCGCTTTGCCACCTCTCTCCGAAAGAGTTGCAAAGAATTTTACCATAAAAATAGAAAATCCGAAAGCAAGTACGGGAACTCTCCAAACTTTTTATCCCGCAAAATTTTCTCTTCCTAAGAGTACCCTTTTCAAGAGCATTTTTCTATGCTATTTTAATGCGCAAATAGAAAGGAGGCACTGAAATGGAGATTCTCAATACGGCAAGTGCCGGAACTGTCGACAAGTGTGACTGTCTGGTCACCGTGTCTAAGGGAGAGGGCGGTCTTTCCCTTCATCTGGAATCCAAGGTCTTTTATGAATACGGAGAGCACATTCATTCGTTATTGACGGATTGTCTTCGGAAAATGGATGTGCAAAATGCCCGTATCGAAGTACAGGACATGGGTGCTTTCGACCATATCCTGCTTGCCCGTCTGCAAGCTGCGCTCTACCGAAGCCTCGGACAGACAGAAGCGATTCCATGGAGGACACTCTACTATGAATAAGAAAAATCGTTTACGGCGAAGCATGATGTTTCTGAATGCGCAGAAACCGAATCTTTTAAAAGACCCCTATATCTTCGGGGCGGACTCTTTGATTTTCGATCTGGAAGACGCTGTCGCCCTTCCCGAGAAGGACGCCGCCCGTTTCACCCTCTTTCACACTCTAAAAAAGGGAAACTTCCGCGGAGCGGAGAAGGTCGTCCGTATCAACGGCATCGATACGCCCTTCTGGAAAGAAGACATCCGTGTTGCCGTTTTTGCGGGTTGTGACAGTATCCGTATTCCAAAGACCGAATCCAGAGAAGATATCCTGCTCGTCGAAAAAGAAGTCCGGAAAGCGGAGGAAGAAGCCTCTGTAGAAACAGGCAGTACACTTCTCATGGCGGCAATAGAATCCGCTAAAGGGGTCCTCCATCTTCCGGAAATCTGCACCGCCTCCCCGCGACTCTTCGGTGTGGCACTGTCCGCAGGCGACTATACCAAGGACCTGCACACGAAAATCAGCGGTACCGGCGTGGAGCTCGAAGGCGCAAGACAACTCATACTTATCCATGCCCGTGCTGCCGGCATCCAGTGCTTTGACACGGTCTATACCGATTTGGAAAATGAAGCCGGCTTTGCTCAGGAAACCGAACTCATTCACAGCATGGGCTTCGATGGAAAATCCATCATTAATCCAAGACAGATTCCCATCGTCCATAAAATATTTACGCCCAGTCTTTCCGAAATCCGCTTTTCCGAAAAAGTTGTAAAAGAAATCGACGAGAAACGAAAGCTGGGAATCGGCGTCTTCACGGTCGACGGAAAGATGATAGACATCGCTTTCTATGAAGGAGCGAAAAGGACACTGGCGCTCGCAGAAGCTGCCGGCTTATATCAGGAGGGGGAAAATGCTTAACGCGGTAGGTCGGGATATCCCGGAAGAAGTACTGAAAGAAACCGGAAAAACGGTATTTCAGGGCAGTAAACGTTTGAACGGTGCAGAATACAAGAAAGCCTCTGTCCCGTCCCATGCACGTATCGGCGGCTCCGGCAGCAAAGTAGAAGAAAACCTCACCGAAGTCCTCCAAAAATGCAATGCACACGACGGGATGACCATCAGTTTTCATCATCATTTTCGGGAAGGAGACCTGGTGGCTATGCAGGTTATGCACGCAATCCATGACCTGGGTCTTAAAGATATCCGTATTTCCGCCAGTTCCCTCAGTAAAGCGCAGGATGACCTCGTTCCCATGATAGAGGACGGCACCGTAAGCGGGATAGAAACTTCCGGTGTACGCGGAAAAATCGGGGATGCCATCAGCCGCGGCGCACTACAGGGAATCGCGATTCTCCGCTCCCACGGAGGAAGAGTACGTGCCATTGAAAGCGGGGAGACAAAAATCGACATTGCCTTCATCGGCGCACCGAGCTGTGATGCATACGGAAATTGCCGCGGTGTCGGCGGAAAGAGTAACTGCGGCGTACTTTCCTATGCGGCAATCGACGCGGAATACGCGGAATATGTGGTTGTCCTCACGGATACGCTGGTTCCCTTTCCCAACTTCCCGGCAGATATCAACATGACAAATGTAGACTTTGTCGTGAAAGTAGAACAAATCGGTAACCCCGATCTCATTGCGACCGGCGCAGCCCGACCGGTAAAAGACCGTCGGAAACTCATGATGGCGGAATCCGCCGCAGAGCTGATTGCTTCCCTACCCTATTTTCAAGAAGGCTTCACCTTCCAGACCGGTATCGGCGGCGCTGCCATCGCGACCGCGGCCTGTCTCGCAGACAAAATGCGGGAGAAAAACATTCGTATGGGATTCGGCGCAGGCGGGATGTCGAAACAGATGTGCGACCTTTTGGACGAAGGTCTCGTCTCCTGTCTCCTGGATACCCAGGATTTTGATATTCCGGCAATCGAGAATCTGATTTCCAATCCGAAGCATTTTTCGATTACAACAAAAGAATATGCCGACCCCTTCTGCAAAGGCGCTGTCGTCAATAAACTGGATTTCGTGATTCTCGGCACGTTGGAAGCGGACCTGCACTTTAATTGTAATGTTGTCGTGAGCTCCGAAGGAGAGCTCATGGGGGCACAGGGCGGGCACCCCGATACGGCGTGCGGGGCAAAATGCACGATTGTCATTACCCCCCTTCTCCAAGGAAGAATCCCGACTATTCGAGACGAGGTAACGACTGTCACCACCCCCGGAGAAGATGTGGATGCGATTGTCACCGATTACGGAATTGCAATCAACCCGAAGCGAACAGACCTGCTCTCTGCCGTACAGGGCACAAAACTGCCCATCAAGACGATTGAAGAGCTTCGCGATATCGCCTACGCCATGGCAGGCGCTCCTGCAAAGCTCCCCTATGAAGAGCGCGTAGTTGCGCTCATCGAAGCTCGGGACGGAAGCGTGATGGATGTCGTAAGAAAACGCAAGGCGCTCTAGACGACGTACGGTACGAAACTCTTCCTATCGTTCTGTTTTTTAATATAGAATCTTTCCGCTTATACGACTTCATAATACAGAATCTTTCCGCTTATACGGCTTTACCATACGGAACTTTTCTTCTATTTATATGATTTTCCGAATAGTGCCTTCTCCTATGCTTTATCTCAATTAGACAGTTCAAAAAAAGAGTAATACACTACCATTTTGAAGTATTTAATGGCAGTTATTACTCTTTTTTAAGTAAAGGAAAAGGACAGAAGGAGGCTATTGTGGGAGAGAAAATGGATTTTAAGAAACTCGGATTCGGCACAAAGATGATTCATGCAGGACAGGAGAAAGATCCGGCATACGGCGCGCTGGCTACGCCGATTTACCAGACCTCCACCTTCTGCTTTGACACAGTGGAAGAAGGCAGTGCGATATTCTCCGGAGAAAAGGCGGGCTTCGCCTACACGAGAGGCGGTAATCCTACGATTAGCGCACTGGAGAAGAAGTATGCCGCTTTAGAGGGCGGAGAGATGGCCATTGCAACCGCTTCCGGTATGGGGGCTATCGGCGGCGTCCTTCTCGGACTGCTTTCCAGTGGCGACCACATCATTCGGGGAAAATGCGTCTACGGCTGTACGGATATGGTACTCCGTGAAACCTTAGATAAATTCGGTGTGGAAGTGAGCTCCGTAGATACAACGGACCTCTCTGCCGTAAAAAAGGCTATCCGCCCGAATACCAAAGTCATTTATTTCGAGAGCATGACAAACCCGACGATGGAACTCACGGACATTGCGGAGATTGCCAAAATCGGACACGAAAGCGGTGTGAAAGTCGTGGTAGATAACACCTTTACTCCGCCACCCGAAATCAAGCCTCTTTCTCTTGGCGCAGATATCGTGGTACATAGCGCGACAAAGTATATCAACGGGCACGGCGATGTCATCTGCGGATGCATCATCGGAAAAGAAGCCGACCTTCTGCCTATCAAGAGAGGCATCACTTCCAAGGTACAGGGAACAACCCCCAGTCCCTTTGATTCTTTCCTGGTTCTCCGCGGTATGCAAACCATGGAGCTTCGTATGGCGAGACACTGTGCAAACGGTCTTGCTGTAGCCGAATTTCTGGAGAGCTCTCCCTATGTGGAAACCGTAAACTACCCGGGACTGAAGAGCAGCCCGCAGCATGCTTTGGCAGAGAAGCTCATGCACGGGAACTACGGCGGAATCCTCTCCTTCACTTTAAAAGACGGTATCAAAGGAATGGATGCCTTCACCGCCTGCAAAAAAGTGGTCAATGCCTTCCACATCGCCTCTATCGCGGTAAGTCTCGGTGATCCGGAGACTCTCGTAGAACACGCCGCCAGCATGACACACAACAATGTACCGGAAGAAGAACGGAAGAAAGCGGGAATCAGCAACGAACTGATTCGTGTGTCCTGCGGTCTGGAAAATACCGAAGATCTCGTAGAAGACTTCCGGCAAGCCTTTGCGACTCTTGAGGGATAATCTATGAAAAACATCCGCATCCAAAATCTAAGTTTTGCCTATAAAGATGAGCCGGAGAAGAAGATTCTGGAGAATCTCACTCTGGAAGTCGAATCCGGAGAATTTGTGTGCATTCTGGGCCAATCCGGCTGTGGAAAAAGCACCCTTCTCCGGCTTCTCGCCGGACTGGAAAAACAGAGTGAGGGAGAGATGACCCTCGACGGTACCCCTATCTCCGGAGCCAGTCTTGACCGTTCTGTCGTCTTCCAGGATTACGGTCTCTTTCCCTGGATGACTGCCGGGGAAAATATCACCCTCGCCTTAGAGCAGAAATATCCGAAAAAGACAAAAGAGGAACGCGTCAGTATCGCGAAAGAAACGCTGAAAAAGGTCGGTCTTCCGGAAGAAGTTTTCCGGAAACTGCCGAGAGATCTCTCCGGCGGAATGAAACAGCGCTGCGCTATTGCCCGTTCCCTCAGCGTGAATCCGCCGATTCTCCTGATGGATGAGCCTTTCGGCGCACTGGATGCAGTCACCCGCGCAAGGCTCCAGGATCTTGTTTTGCAGCTCTGGCAGGAGGAAGAAGTGAAGAAAACCGTCTTCTTCGTTACACACGATGTCGACGAAGCCCTACTTCTTTCTACGCGAATCATTGTCCTCGGACAGCGCCCCAGTAAAATTATTTACGACGAAAGAATTCCGGACGAAAAGAGAGGCAATCGGGATACCATGTTTGAAGACCCGGAGATTTTGAAACGTCGTGCAGAATTGGTTCGCACCATCAATAAGGATGTGGCAAGCCGGGTAGAGTAAACTTCCCTTTAAAGAATAGGACGGAAAACGGGAGAAGAAAGCATCTCCCGCCTCTACTCTATCCCAAGCATCCGAAGAAAGGCAGTCATGAAAAAAATAATACAACACTTGAAAGATTACTGGATTACTTATCTGATCCTCCTTGCTATGGTTCTCGGCTACATCGTGATCTCGGACCACGGTTGGATCAGCGCCCTGATGTTCCCGAAAGTGGGACTTATTGCGAAGGCATTCTACGACAATCGTGGGATGCAGCTTCAAAATGTGGCATCCTCTTTCCTGCTCCTCGTGCCTTCCGTGCTGATTACCCTGATTCTCGCGCTCGGTATCGGCCTCCTAATGGGTCTTCACGAGAAAGCGAGAAAGGTTCTTTATCCGATTGTCTACGGTTTCAGTTGCGTGCCTTCCATCCTTCTCTCCCCCTTCGTCGTTCTCCTCTCTCCGACAATGTGGTGGGCGAGTGTCATCATCATCGTTTACGGCTGCGTCTGGGCAACGCTCTTTGCGACAATCACCGGAATTCAGACCATCGACAAACGCTATTTGGACAATGCGGACACGCTCGAACTGAAAGGGCTCAAACGTTTCTTCAAAGTCGTGCTTCCGGCAGCAAGTCCTTCCATCATTTCCGGCTTCATCAATTCGCTCCGCAGCTCCTTCGTCATGCTCGTCTACGCCGAGATGTACGGTGCACAGTATGGACTCGGCTTCTATGTGAAGCGGTATTCCACCTTAGGCATTTATGAAAATGTGTGGGGCGGCTTCCTCTTCATGGTTTTCATCCTGATTGCCGTGATGAGTGTATTCGATCATTTGAAGAACCGGATTCTCCGCTGGACGATGTAAAAAAGAATAGAAAAAGACCGGAAGGCTTCCGCCTCTCGGTCTTTTTCTTTAAAGTCATAGGATGAAATACGTCCTTTCTTCATCCTCTCCTTGAAAGAATTTTTCGCTTACTGATTGGTATTATGCTCTGTGTAGAACTTCTGCGCTTCTTCATAGAAGGACGGATTCTCGGAACCCCACTTCTTCTGTGCTTCATCGAGCGCCTGCTTATACAGGTCGTTATAGATGCGATCCTCGAGCTTTACATCGGCTTTCTCATTTTCAATACCGCCCACAGCTTTCATATAACGATAGTTATCAAAAACCGTATTCTTCAGGGTATCCGGATTGATTCTGTAATGCTCATTTAAGAGGTAAGCCTCAACATATTCTTTGTTCGCATTCAACTGCTTCACCATGAGATCCACGGTTTCCTGTTTATGATCCTGGAAATACGCCTGTGCACGAATGAGCGCTTCATTTAAGAGCTTGACCGTAGTCGGATTCTTCTTTACCCAGCTATCTCTTGCAATCATTCTACAGCAGGAATAGTTCGGGGTAACATCGGAACAATACGTTACAATCTTGATTCCCTTCGTGTTTAATGCCTGATACATTCTTCCCGTTCCGAGGGTGGCAAAATCGAGCTCTCCCTTCAAAACCGCCTGAATCTTATCGGCATCATTGTCAATGTCTACGAACGTGATTTCCTTTTTGATATCATGTCCTTCATCGACCAGCGGGTGAAGAATAGCATAACGGGAAATGGAATCTCCGAATTTCTTTCCCAGGAGAGACTCCGGTCCCTTCCACTCCGTGTCCTCTTTCGCAATAACCGGCATACAACCTGTCAGCATGTGTCCACCGATGATCGCGATATCATCTCCCGCCATGATACTCTTTAACGGCTGCCAGGTTCCGGTATTCGATGCGATATCAACCTGTCCCGTAGATACCGCCTGCACCTGATTATCATCCAGAGGAATCTCATTTACGGTAAGGCCGACTTCCTGAAAATATCCCTGTGCCTTCGCAATGCTGACCAAAACATTTCCGCTGGCTCCCTGTGCCCAGGTCACGGTCGGGCTTTCCGGCTTGTCCCCTGTCTCCAGCTTGTTGTTTCCTTCCGGATAGGCACCGGTCTCTACGACAATTTTTCCGTCCGCCTTCTCTTCCGCTTTCTCGGAAGATGCCGCGGTTCCTTCCGAAGTCTTTGTTTCGGCCGCTTCACTTCCCGCCTTTGTACTTCCCTTCGATGCATCACCCTTACTTCCGCAAGCTGCAAGGCTTGCTGCCATAGCCAGGGTAGCCATAGCAATTAAAACCCGTTTTCTCATTCTGCCTCCCTACCGGATGTCGATTTGCCCTTTGCAAATCACTCTACTGTATAGCGAAACGCTCGCCAACGACGATGAATATACAACTCATTTTCTTAAAAATCTAATTGAAAAACACGATTATAATTGAAATTAATAGATTTTATCAATAAGTTCCGGAAGCTTCTTTCCGTAACCCATACTCGAGAGCAAGGCGCCGAAACGCGGGAAGCGCACCCTCTATCGTCTCCTTCTTCCCACAGAAGGAAACCCGTACAAACCCCGGCATACCGAAGGAACTTCCTCCTACGAGGATGAGGCGATGCGCCTTTGCACGCTCCAAAAACAGTTCTTCCTCCCCGTCCGGAACGCGCAGGAAAAGATAGAATGCGCCGTCCGGTTTTCTGCATGAGAAGCCGGATTCCAGTAGCGCCTTATACAGAAGTTCCAGGTTCTCCCGATAATACGTGAGAGGTGCCTTCGCCTGTAAAGAGGCGGCTGCGACCTTCTGGAAAAAAGCATTGGCATTGACAAAACCGAGTGCGCCGGTGGAATTCCGCGCTCCAAGGAGCAGTTCTCCCGACTCTTCCGCTTCAGCCGGAATCAAAAGATAGCCGATTCGTTCTCCCGGAATGGATAGCGATTTACTGAAAGAATAGGCAATCACGGTATTTTCATAAAAAGAGGGAATAAAGGGAAGCCTCTCTCTCGTGTAACATAACTCCCGATACGGCTCATCCGAAAGCAGATAGATGCTGTGCCCGATTTCCCGCTCTTTCTTTCGGAGAATCTCTGCCAGCGTCCGGAGCGTTTCCGCCGTGTAGACGGTACCGGAGGGATTGTTCGGCGAATTCAGGATCAGCAGCTTGGTTCTTACCGTAATTTTCCGCTCCAGATCCTGAAAATCAATCTGAAAATCTTCCCCCTGACAATCCACTTCCACCTTCTTCGCATAGCAGTTTCCTATAAAACTCGTGTATCCCGGATAGTAGGGTTTCAGCACTAGAACCTCATCATCCGGATCCAGTACGGTGCGGAAGAAAATATTCATTGCGCCTGCGGCACCGTGGCTCATGATGACATTTTCCGCCGTAAATGGCAGCCGACTTTCTTCTTTATCCCGGGTACGACCCTGCTTTTCCCGTTCCTTCCCCTGTTCCTCCCTGCTTTTCCCGCCTTCCTCTCTCGCAGCGTAATCGTCCCTTCGTACCAGAAGAAACTCTCCCTTTCGGAGTCTCTCATTCAGATTCTCGGAAATCGCCTCCCGCACTTCCCAAAATCCGGCGTCCTCCATATAACTATGAAGAGAAAGGGCATCTTCCTCCGCAATCTCCCGCATAGCGCGCCGAATCTCCTGCGGCGCCGGCGCCGCAGGATTTCCGATACTCAAGTCATAGACCTTATCCGCCCCGTATAAAGCGGCAAGGCGCTGTCCCTCCTCGAAAGCACGCCGAATGGCTGAACCCTTGATGAGACTTTTCCGAACCCGTTCCGATAGCATTTCTCCGCACTCCCCTCTACTTCTTCCGTCTATTTCTTTCCTCTACTTCTTCTCTCTACTTCTTCTCTCTTCTTCTCTATCCGGCTAAGACAAAGCGGAAAAAGCATCTCGAAGCTTTTCCTTTTCTTCCTCTCCTCCGGAAATCGACTTCTTTTCCACACAGTAGCGATAAAAAGCTTCGAAGACCTCTTCTTCTCTCTCCAGTCCTAAGTCAAAAAGGCTCTTCGCCATATCCATTTCCATTAAAAACTGTTTCAAACGCTCTTCCAGCCTTCTATCCCGGTTCCATCTCGTCTCCAGGAGGAGTCCCACGCCGACCATCTCGCCATGATAGAAGTCTTTCGTCTCCGGGTAATGTCCTCGAAGGAAATTGTAGAAAACATGGGCGAGCGCCGCCTGTCCCCTTCCCCGCATGAGACCGCTGATGAGTCCGGTATACGCAATATTGGAAAAGAAGACATCGGAAAGCGTCTTGCTGTATTCCCCTCTTTCCAGTGCATAGACCGCATCCTTCCCCTTTTCCTCTAAAAAAAGAAACAGATCCTCCGCCATCTTCTTTGCAAAGTACTTCTCAATCCTGCTGTTCTCCGCCGTAATTTCCTCTCCTCCATGCAGAATCTCCACGTATTTTGCCATCGCATCGAGGATTCCCGCCTTGAGTAGCCTTGCCGACTCCGTAGTTAGAACACGCCCGTCTACGATAACCGAGTCGATTTCCTTCTCAAAGTGCAGTACCTTCTCCACTTTTCCTTCCTTAGAATACAATACGGAGAGCGGACTATAGGCTGCACAGGTTGCTGCGGAAGTCGGAATCAAAATGAGGGGCACCGCACTCTCCGCGGCTACCGCCTTCGCAAGGTCCATGATTCTTCCCCCGCCGATACCGATGAGGACCGTCGGAGCTTGTGCCCCGCCTGCTCTCTTCTTCAATGCCATAAGCTTGTCCTTACATTCCGTAAGTTCTTCTTCTGTCGGAAAGCCTTCGTAAATCTCCCTTTCCGAAACAAGTCCTGTCTCCTGTTCAAAAAGACCAAATTGCTCCATAAGAGAAAATGCCTTTTCTCCCATCAGAAAAAAGGCATTTGTCCCATAGCGTCTTATTTCCTCCTGCAAAGAAGAAAGCGCATTTTCCGCAAATATAAAACGACCGGCACCAAAGCGATACGGTATGATTTCCATCTTTTTCCCCCTTCCCGAATACCGGATAACTATAGGACGTGGAAGAGCGGAAATCCAATTGCATTTTTTTATAGATACCCCGCTTTATTTCCTACGTAAATGAACAGAATGTGCTCTCATCTGCCTTTACAAGTCTTTTAAACCATGCTATGTTTATTCGGAAATAACCGACTCGGAGGAAACCGAATAAAAATGAAATTTATTGGAAGAGATGAAGAAATAAAGAAAATAAAAGAGATGTATAAAAGTGCAGCTTTTGAAGCTCTGCTTCTCTATGGAAGAAGAAGAATAGGAAAAAGTGAACTTATCAAACATTCCCTGCAATATTTCAAAGGGAAAAAAATCTACTACGAATGTAAGCAAACCTCTGAAAAAAATAATGTGGAAAGTCTTTCTGCTCTCCTATCCGATGCGTTCGATTTCCCTCCCATCTCCTTTCAGAGCTTCGAGGAAATCCTTCGATTTTTATTCCGAAGAGCCGAAAAGGAAGACATTTTGCTTGTCATAGACGAATACTCCTATCTGAGTGATGTGCTTAAAGGAATGGACAGCATTTTACAAAGCATAATTGACGAGTTTAAAGAAAAAAGCCGACTGAAACTGATTCTCTGCGGCTCCTACGTCGATACAATGCAAAAACTCATCGAAAAAGAGAACCCGTTATTCGGGCGCTTCAGTTATATTATGAAACTCCAAGAGATGAACTACTACGACACCCAGCAATTCTATCCGACATTTTCAAGCGAAGACAAGGTTCGTCTTTACAGTGTTTTCGGCGGTATTCCTTATTACAATCGTCTGATCGATGAACACAAGACGGTACGGGAAAATATCCTTTCCCTTATCGCCTCTCCCGGTGCCAGGTTGGAAAATGAAGTTCTGATGTATTTAAAGTCGGAGATTTCGAAAATCATCAATGCAAATGAAGTTTTTGAAACGATGGCAAAGGGATTTTCCCGCTTCAATGATATTCTCTCCCAATCCCATGTATCCAGCGGTCCCAGCCTGGTGGATACTTTAGATAAGCTGATTCGCATGGAACTCATTGAAAAAGAAGCACCGATTAACGAAGAAGACAATCGAAAAAAAGCAGGCTACTTTATCTCGGATAATATGTCCTTATTCTATTACCGATATATCTTCCGCTACAGTTCCCAGATGAACATTCTTCCTCCGGAAGTCTTTTTTACGCGTTTTATTCAGGATGATTTTGAAAATGCCTATGTTTCTAAGCGCTTCGAAAGAATTGCAAAACAATATCTTCTCCTACAAAACCGTAGAGGAAAAATGGAAGAAGCATTCGAGAGAATTGGAAAATATTACTATAACCTCCCAAAAGAAAAGCGGAATGGGGAATTCGATATCGTAACGCTTGATCT
Organism: Lachnospiraceae bacterium; assembly: GCA_015258095.1. Classification (GTDB taxonomy): domain Bacteria; phylum Bacillota; class Clostridia; order Lachnospirales; family Lachnospiraceae; genus Oribacterium. The sequence continues at coordinate 7,383 of JABZIV010000017.1, read as the reverse complement.
CAAGGGGTATATTTTTTATGAAGTAAAATTCCAGAGCAAACCGCTCAGTTTAAAGCAGATAGAAAAAGAAATTGCGCAAGTAGAAGCCACGGGGCTCCGCTGTTACCGCTACGGTTTTATCAGTAGAAGTGGCTTTGAAGAAGCTGTCCATGCAGAATATAAAAAAAGGAAAGAGCTCCTCCTTCTTCCTCTGGAAGAGCTCTTTCGCTGATGTGTGACGGGTAGTTTTGTTCAAAGTACGGGAGACTGAAAAGCGCTCCCGTATTGCAGATTCTTTTACACTTACTGATTCGTATTGTGCTCTGTATAGAACTTCTGCGCTTCTTCGTAGAAGGAAGGATCCTCGGAGCCCCACTTCTTCTCCGCTTCATCCAGCGCTTCCTTATACAGTTCATTATAGATTCTGTCTTCCAGCTTCACACTTTTGTCGACATTGTCTACCCCATGGACTGCCATCATATAGCGATAGTTATCGAAAACGGTATTCTTTAATGTATCCGGGTTAATCCGATAGTGCTCATTCAGAAGGTAAGCCTCAACATATTCCTTGTTCGCATTCAACTGCTTTGCCATCAAGTCTACCGTCTCCTGCTTGTGCTTCTGAAAATACGCCTGTGCCCGAATAAGCGCCTCATTTAAAAGCTTCACGGTCGTCGGATTTTTCTGTACCCAGCTGTTTCTTGCAATCATTCTACAGCAAGAATAGTTCGGTGTAATATCCGAACAGTAGCTCACGATTTGAATGCCCTTCGTGTTTAGAACCTGGTACATTCTGCCTGTTCCTACCGTCGCATAATCCAGTTCTCCCTTTAAAATTGCCTGAATCTTATCCGCATCTGCCATCCCGTCAACGAAGGTGATCTCCTTTGTTACATCATGTCCTTCTTTGACCAAACCGTTTAAAGTCGCATAAGAGGCTACGGACTCGCCAAATTTCTTTCCGAGAAGAGACTCGGCACCCTTCCACTCTGCCCCTTCCTTCGCAATAATCGGCATACAACCGGTCAGCATATTTCCACCGATAATCGCAATATCATCCCCCGCCACGATATTCTTCAACGGTGCCCAGGTTCCGGTATTCGATGCAATATCCACCTGTCCGGTAGAGACCGCCTGAATCTGGTTCTCATCCAGCGGAATCTCATTTACCGTAAGACCCACTTCCTCAAAATACCCCTGCGCCTTTGCAATGCTGACAAGCACATTTCCACTTGCCCCCTGCGCCCAGGTCACGGTCGGACTCTCCGGCTTCTCTCCGGTCTTTAAATGCTGTGTACTCTCCGGATAAGCTCCTGTCTCCAGTACAAGCTTTCCTTCAGATTCTTTTCCGCTTTCCGTGCTCTTCACTTCCGCTTTCTCGTCGGCTTTCTCCGTAGCCGCCTCAGTACTTTTTGCTGCCGCGCTGCTCTCCTCTGTCTTCCCGTTCTTTCCTCCACAAGCGGATAAAGCCGCCGCTATGGACAATGCCGCTACTGCTACCCAAAGCTTCTTCCTCATTTTTCCCTCCTAAGCTATCCTTCCCTGCTACCGCTCTCCTAACAAAAATCACATACGAAATGCCGCAAAAATGGGATTCCTTTTCCTGTTTTTAGGCGTTTCCGAATGCAATCCTGTTAAAAAATGCCTGTATCACTATAATATTAAGGAGTAAAAAAATCTAATTGTACTATTAAATAGAATTCAGCTGTTATAGAAGAATACAGTAAAAAAGAGATAGGAGGGGGTATAGAAACCGCGCACTATCTCTTCATTAGACTTCTCTATTACGGCGTAAAATGCTCTACTCCTAAAGCGAGTAGAACTCTACCCCCCTCTTTTTCAACTCTTTTTCCTCTTTATCACTCAACGCTTTATCCGTCACGAGCACATCAAACTCTTCCATGCTACAGATTCTCATCATTGCCTGCTTATCGAACTTACTTTCATCCGCAAGAAGCACTGCTTTCTTTGCCTTTTGCAGTACCGTTCTTTTTAGAGAAACCTTCTCCACCGTCGGTGTACTTAGCTCAAGACGCGAATTGATGGCAGAAGTCCCGATAAAAGCAATGTCAAAGGAGAAGTCCCTGATTTCATCCACCGTAAGACTGCCAAGCGAAGAACCGGTACTTTTCTGTATCTCTCCCCCACAGAAGAACAGTCCGGCTTTTCCATTTTGCAAGATTCCGGCAATCATCAAATCTGTCGTAACGATATACAGTTCTTCCCTCTCTTTCAGAAGAAGAGCCAGTTCTCTGGTCGTGGTTCCTGCATCCAGAAAAATCACTTTTTCATCAAGAAGAAGCGCAAGAGCCTTCTCTGCTATGCGCTTCTTTCCAATAATGTTCTGTACTTCCTTCTCGCGGTACTGCACCTCATCCCGTAAAACAGCGCCGCCATGAAAGCGTTCGATTCGGTTTTTCGCTTCCAGAATATGCAGGTCCCTTCGGATGGTCATTCCACTGACGGAAAACATCTTCGCCAGCTCCTCAACGGAGACGGAACCGTCCTTTTCCAGAATTTTTAAAATATTCTGCTGCCGCTCTCCCAGTAACACTTTACTGTGACTCATTTTCCCTCCATAAAACCATCCGTAGTCACAAATCCTCTTCTCTCGTTCATGCTATCAAACGCTTTCCGCCCTGTCAAACAAACTCTAACAGGAAACCGACCCTTTCTTGTTACTAAAAAGTTCTTCAAGACCGTTTTTCTGATACAGTCTTAATGCATCACGAGACTCAAGAGCAAAACTTCCAGACAACCGACTGCCCAGATAATGGTCGTAGTAATCGACCATACGCGAATCTGATCTTTCGCCTCACTGACACCTAACGTACGGTTTACTACCCAGAAGTAGCTATCGTTAAAGTAGCTGAAGAAGCAGGATCCTACGCAACAAGCCAGAGCGGAGAGAACCGGATTTGCTCCTGAAGCAAGGATAATCGGCGCGGAAATGCTGGCTGCCGTAGTCATCGCTACAGTACCGGAACCCTGGATAAAACGCATTACTGTAGAAATCAGGATAGGAAGCAGGATAATGGGAACATGCATTGCCGTAATTCCCTCTGCCATATAGGTACCCAGACCGGAATCTTTGATAATCTGTCCCAGTGCTCCGCCACCGCCTGTTACCAACATGATAATCCCGGCGGACATCATGCCCTGCTCCATAAAGGAGAGAATCTCTTTCCGGCTCATTTTCCGCCCCAGAACAAAAATCGCTGTCAGAAGTCCGATTCCTACCGCTACAATCGGCTGTCCAAGGAAAATCAGGATGGTAAAGATTCCTCCGGTCATTTTCGTTGCCGTAGAAACCGTGTTGATTAAAATGAGTACAACCGGGAGTAAAATCGGGAGGAAGGAAGAAAAGGTAGACGGTAAATCCTTTTCATCCAGATTAATCGCATCATCAGAAGCGACTGTCCCCACCGGTGCCGGAACAATCTCGTCCTTCTCATTGACAATCCAGTTTAACTTCTTCGCAATATACTTTCTTGCATAGATAATGGCTACAATGGTCATCGGGATGGACAGCACCAAAGCCAAGAGGATAAACTCTCCAACATCAATGCCGAAGATTCCACAGACACCCAGGGGACCCGGTGTAGGCGGCACCATGGTATGGGTAATCACGAGACCAGCTGCCAGTGCTACTCCAAGGGAAATCAGGGATTTCTTTGTCACCTTTGAAATCGCTTTCGCAATCGGAGAAAGGATGATAAAACCGGAATCACAGAAAATAGGAATCGACACCAAAAATCCGGTAAAAGCCATCGCCTCTTCTTCTTTATTCTTTCCGAAAACCTTCAAAAAGCAAAGCGCCATCCGTTTCGCCGCACCGGTCTCCTCAAAGATTGCTCCAAGCATAACGCCGAAGCCGATGATGATACCGATACTGGATAGAGTGTTACCGAATCCGCTCGTAATGGACTGTAAAATACCGAACTTTGTTCCATTGTCCAGCGTGATTGTGTTGAGCGGCATTCCGCCAATGACTCCGATTACCACCGTCGTGATAATCAGCGCCAAAAAAGCCTGAATCTTTGTCTTTAAAACCATGAAAATCAGTAAAACGATACCGATTAACAAACCGATGAGCATCTGCTGCCCATTCAAACCATTTACCATGGCATCCTCCTTCATACGATAAAAAATTGGTTTCCGCGAACGTTTAATCTCCCCATTACTTTGTTTTTCTCTTATTTCTGAAATGCATCGGCATACTTCGCCGCAAGACGAATCGCTTCTTCCATGCTGATACTTCCTGCAACGCCGGTACCTGCGATGTCAAAAGCCGTTCCATGATCCACCGAAGTCCGAAGAATCGGCATTCCGTTTGTGATGGCAATTGTCCGGTCAAAGTCCAACGTCTTCGTTGCAATATGCCCCTGGTCATGGTAAAGGGATAGTACCGAATTGAAGCGTCCCTGTGCTGCTTGATGGAAGACCGAATCGGCACCGATTGGTCCCACTACCGGATAGCCTTCCTTCTGCAATTCTTCCACCGCGGGAATGATTTCCCTTACCTCTTCATCCCCAAAAAGTCCATGCTCGCCGCAGTGCGGATTCAAGCCAGCTATTGCCATGGTTCCCTCACTCACTCCCAGCTTTTTCAAAGCCTCGAGGCAACGCTTTACATAATCCTTGATTCTCTCCTTCGTGATCATATCCAGCATCTTCCGTAAAGAAACATGCCTTGTTAAGAAAAATACCCGCATACCGTTACACTCGAACATCGTGAGCGGGTCATCCGTCCCCGTCAGTGCTCCGAAGATTTCCGTGTGACCGATATATGGCACTCCTGCCGCCTTCAACGACTCCTTATTAATCGGTGTCGTTGCCACTGCATCTACTTCCTTATGATTTGCCAGCTCAATAGCCTTCTTAATATAGGAAAATGCTGCCGCTCCGCACATCGCACTGACCTTTCCATAAGAAAACTCTTCCATAGGAATCTTTCCTTCCTGTAGGTAATAGAGCGTATCTTTTTCTTCTCCGCAATCCTCCGCCTTTTCTATCCTTTTCAGCTTCAGCGGGAGCTTACAAATCTCCTTCGCTTTCTCTAGAATCTGTCCGTCTCCAACCACCAAAACCCTCGCAATATCCTGTATTTCCTTTTTGGAAACAGCCTTAACGACGATTTCCGGACCGATTCCTGCCGGATCCCCCATCGGCACTGCAATCAACACTTTCCTCATTCCTTACCTCCTTCAGTAATCTCTTGCTCCATTTTCTAAAGCTTAGCGTTCCATTTATACGAATAACTTCTCCTTTAGGAAGGAAATACAACGGATAATCGCATCTCTGCCTCCCTGACTGCCACCCTTAGTCACCATGTGCATCCCCGGGAAGTCTCCCATCAACATTTCTCCATGCGCGGCAAGCGGAAGAACCTCTTCCTTCAAGTTTAATCCTGCGGTCTGAAAGCGCTTACAAATAGCAACCGTCACATCTCCTCCACTACTGTAGAGTCCTTTGAAACTCTTCTCTCTACTGCAAATCCGATGGGCAATCTCCGCAAAAGCCAGGTTGATTCTGTCCGTAATTTCTTCTACTGCACAATGTTCCTTTTGCGCGATTTTCTCCAAATCCACCCGCTTCTCCGGATAAATGCCGTCTCCCGTCACGGAAAAAACCCGATCCTTATCCACATCCTTCAGGATTTCCTCACTGACTCTCTCTACTTCCGCCTCCCAATCCGCCTTACTCCGGAGTAACGCCTCCGTCTCTACAAATACATTTTTATTACGCTGGGAGAGCCAGAGTTCCTCCAGCTGAATCCTCGTATGCGGATTTACACTACCGACCACTGCCAGAATGCGATTCTTCTCCTTCTTTTCCTTAGGCTGAAATCTTTTCCGTACAAGAGCTGCGGTAAATACGCCCGGATCCACGGAAACCACTTTCAATTTAGAAGTTTCTACCGCATCTGCGATGAGGTCTATATCTTCCTGTGTTACACAATCCACTACAAGAATCCGATTGCCCTCCGATGCAAGCTTCTTCATGCAATCCGCAAGATAATGCTTCCCGTGCAAGAGATCCTTCATCAAAACGCTTGCTACCGGATATTTGCTTTCTTTACGAAAAAGCTCTGCAACCTCCGGATTATTGACCGGTGTCTTCGGGTCAATCGCAATATCCGTCTTGTGAAGCGGAAGTCCCTCTACCAACATATAGCCCCCGAGAACAATGCGGGAAGAACTCGGAAAACAAGCTGCAACAATGGCGATATACTCGTTTCCGAGAGCATCCAGCATCGCATCCGTTTCTGCGCCGAGATTCCCTCGAAGTGTGCTGTCAATGCGCTTTCCATATACCTCCGTCTCCGGATTCTTCAATAAGTTGCATACATTAAACACTCTTCTGTACGCCAGCTCCTTATCAATTCCCCGACTATCTGTCGGATACAAAACCGAGTCACAGTCCGAGAGAAGGGAGAGTTCCAGTCGTTCCGTATTCAGTACGGTATACGCACTGTAATTCATTTTTTGCAGTAATACTCCGGTAGCATTTGCTCCCGTCAAATCATCTGCTATAACAACACATTTTGGCATCTTCTTCCTCCGTTACATAAAGCGATTCGGTTATCTTACACTGGACGCTTCTTTTCTTCCCATGCTGCATCCGTATCATCCGGCTTGTCATTCCTTTGTTCCATTCAAATTGTTATTTATTTGTTTATTTCAGTTTATTTTTTAACATATTATGTTGCTTTATGTTCTTTTTACCAGTTATAAGCACAGTAATAAACATTGTCAACGAATAATGCACTGCCATGCACATTTTCAACAATCTGCCTAAATTTTTATAAATAAAATTGTAAAAGTTGAAGATGAAAAAAAGACCTCCTATGATATATTGCTTCATGGGAGGTCTTTGTTCCTACACGCTACACATCCTTAATCCCTGTAGGACTCCTGTAACGTATCCATCCTTTTATATTGCAGAACTTTATATCATCCAGACCGGAACGATATAATTTTCCTTATTGAACGCAGACAGTTCTGTCTTCAAGCAGATGACCGCTCCGTTTCCCCTTTTTAAAGATGACTTGTCTAAGACAGGAAAGACACGAAGAATTTCCGACGCCGGATTGGCAGACTTTTTAATTTCTATAGGATGGAGTTCTCCGTCCTGCTCCAGAACAAGGTCGATTTCTTTGGCATCTTTATCCCGATAGTAATACATAAACGCTTCTTTCCCATTATTCAAATAGGTTTTTCGTATTTCCGAAACCACATAATTCTCCAAAATAGCCCCACTCATCGCACCTCTTGCAAGTGTTTCCGGACTACTCCACTTGGTCAAATAGGCCACAAGTCCCGTATCATAAAAATATACTTTCGGTGTTTTAACAAGACGCTTTAATAAATTATTGGAATACGGATATAAGTAAAACAGAAT
>JABZIV010000016.1 GCA_015258095.1 Lachnospiraceae bacterium | reverse complement strand
TTAATGAAGATTCTCAGCGGAATCTACAGTAAAGAGGAAGGAGAAATCTATTTAGATGGAGAGCTTTGCCATTTTCAAAATCCGAAAGAAGCACAGAATAAGGGCATTGCCATCATTCACCAGGAGATGAACCTCTGTAATGATTTGACCGTGAGTGAAAATATTTTCCTGGGAAGGGAAATCAGCGGTACTTTGCAACTCAGTCGAAAGAAAATGGATGAAGAAGCGCAACGCATTCTGGATTCCCTCGGGGTTCCCATGAAGGCTACGGACCTGGCCGGCGACTTAAAAGTATCGGAGCAGCAGATGGTGGAGATTGCGAAAGCACTTTCCGAAGAGGCGAAGGTTCTCATTATGGATGAGCCGACTTCCGCATTAAGCCGAAAAGAAATTGAAGATTTATTTCGGGTGATACGACGACTTCGGGACGAGGGCCGGGGAATTATTTATATCTCGCACAGGCTGGATGAGCTTCGTGCCATTGTTGACCGCGTGACGATTCTTCGGGATGGGGAAAATGTGATTTCCGCGAAACTGAGTGACCTTAGCATCGATGACATTATCCGACATATGGTGGGAAGGGAAATTCAAGATAAGTTTCCGCATCTGTCCTGTGAGAAGGGCGTGGAAATCCTTCGTGTTGAAAACCTGGAAGCCGGACCGAAGGTGCGGAATATTTCTTTTTCTCTCTATGAAGGGGAGATTCTTGGGATTGCGGGACTCATGGGGGCCGGCAGAACAGAGATGACGAGAGCGCTCTTTGGCGTTGATGAGAAGAGTGCAGGGAAGGTGTATCTCTACGGAAAAGAGATTTCAATACGCAGCCCGAAGGATAGTATTGAACACGGAATGGCATTGATTCCGGAAGACCGGCGAAAAGACGGACTGTGTACGGAACTCAGTATTCGTGAAAATATTGCTCTTCCCAACCTGGATAGTTTGAGCGGTCCGTTTTCCGCTCTTTCGAAGGAGAAGGAAAAACAATTGAGCGGACAGGCGATGCAGAGTCTTAATGTAAAGGCGGAGAGTGAGGAGATGATTGCGAAGAATCTTTCCGGAGGAAATCAGCAGAAAGTGGTTCTCGGGAAATGGCTTGTTCGAAATCCGAAAGTGATTCTCTTCGATGAACCGACCAGAGGAATCGATATCGGTGCGAAGGTAGAAATCTATCAGATTATGAATGAATTGAAAAAGAAAGGCGTCGGGGTGCTGTTTATTTCCTCTGAAATGGAAGAAGTACTGGGAATGTCCGACCGGATTCTTGTTTTCTGCGACGGAAGAATTACGGGAGAGCTCAGTAAAGAGGAATCCAGTCAGGAAAATATCTTAAAGTTCGCAACACAATACGAGGTAAAAGTGTAAAAATACATATAAAAAGGCGGTCAGGATCAAGATGAAAAACAAGGTGAAAGAATTACTGAAAATCAGGGGTATGAGAGGGGCGGTAACCGCTTTTTTCGGATTACTGGTGATTTATGTGGTTTTCGGCTGTATCAACGAGAAGGTATTTTCTTTACAGAATAACTTAAATCTGCTTCGCTCCATGGCGAAGTATCTGCTGATCGGGATCGGGCAGAGCTTTGTGATGATTACCGGAAATATTGATTTGTCCATCGGTTCTGTTGTGGGAATGAGTGCCATGGTGACGGCTACGTTAATGACGAAAGGAATTCCCATCCTTTTCGCACTACTCGTGAGCCTCGCTCTGGGACTGCTTATCGGTTATCTGAACGGAGAACTGGTCGGGAAGTTCCAGATGCCGCCGTTTATTGCGACGCTGGGAACGATGTTCGTTGCAAGAGGCATAGCGTATCTCATCAATGGAAACCGGAATACGGACAATATTGCAGCGGTGCTTGGAAAAGCGCAGGGCGACTTTTTTCAGAATGCGTTTTACTACGGAAAGATTTTAGGCATTTACAATACGTTTTGGATTGCTTTACTCGTTTTTCTTCTCTTTTCTTTTGTACTCGGAAAGACGAAACTTGGCAGACACATCTATGCGGTCGGTTCAAATAAAGAAGCATCCAGACTGTCCGGTGTGGATATTGTTTCCGTGATTAAGAAGACGTATCTGATTTCCGCTTTCTGCTCCGTTCTGGTCGGATTTATTCTTTCCGCCCAGGCGGGGATGGGCAATATGGAAGCCGGAAATATGTATGAAATGTATGGCGTGGCGGCAGGTGTTATTGGCGGTGTATCCCCCTTGGGCGGTTCGGGACTCTTACTCGGAACCTTTCAGGGCGCGTTACTTTGGCAGACTTTGGAGAACGGTCTCAATATGGTAGGCGCACAGGTCGGGATTCAAAGGATTGTCATCGGTGTCATCGTAGTTTTGGCAGTGCTCATGGATGTACTGGTTCGTAACGGGAATTTGTTTTCGAAACGGGCAAAGCATGGAAATGAGAAGGCCTAAGCATAAAAAGAGAGGAGAAAAGCAATGAAAAAGAAACTGATGTTTGCGGCAGTACTTTTGTCCGCTGCGATGCTTTTCGGTTGCAGTGCAGACAAGAAAGAGGGGCAGGAAACAACGGCAGCCGTAAAGACGGAAAGCACGAAAGCGGAAGAAAAGACAGAGGAGAAGACGGAAGAAGCGAAGGACAGCGCGGGTGACGCGGTAAAGGCGAATAAACCGTATAAGCTTGCTTTAATCACCATGGATTCCATCGACCAGCACTGGGTAACTCTGAACGAGGGTGCACAGGCGGAAGCGAAAGCGGATGGCGTGGAAGTAAAGTTCATGTCTCCGGATACGAAGGACGACTCCAAGCAGATTGAGTGTGTAAACAATGCCGTAGCCGGCGGTGTGGACGGCATCATGATTGCGGCAAACGGTCCGGATGCGATTTCTTCTTCTTTAAAAGAGGCGAAGGAAAAAGGCATTAAGATTGTTTATGTCGATTCTCCTGCAAATGTAGAAGCGGAAGCAAGCTTTGCAACCAATAATAAAGCCGGCGGAAAAACAGCCGGAGAAGAGATGAAGAAGGCTTTAGAGGCACAGGGAATTACGAAGGGCGATATCGGAATCATCAGCACCAATGCTTCAACGCAGTCAACCGTTGATCGGGAGAGCGGTTTCCGTGAAGCCTTTGAAGGAAGCGATTTTAAAGTTCTCGAGACACAGTACTGTGACGGAGATGCGGCGAAGGCACAGACCATTGCAGAGAATTACATTACAAAGGGTGTAGTGGGTATCTTCGGCGGAAATGAAGGTTCCACCGTGGGCATCGGAAACGCCATCAAGGCTTCCGGAGACAATAAGATTGTCGGTGTAGGCTTTGATAAGTCCGATACCATCAAGAGTCTGATTAAGGATGGTTATCTTCTTTGCACTATGGCGCAGAACCCGGATGTCATGGGAAAGAAGGGGGTAGATGCCCTGGTAGAGTGTTTAAACGGAAAAGAGCTGAATGGCGAAGTGGTGGATACCGGTGTTTCCGTTTTGAATAAAGAGAATATTCAGTAAAATAATGTTGCAGAATGAATGAGTTTTCGCCCGTATTGCAGGTCTTGTCCGGAAAAACTGTCCGGCATGATACAGGCTCTACTCGTTAAGAGAGAAAGCGACTTTGGGCAGATTCCGAAGCCGCTTTTTTTCAAAGAAAGGAAGGAAATCGGAGTATGGTACAGCATTATCTCGGATTGGATATCGGCGGAACAAAGTCTGCTGTCATTCTCGGAAAGCGGATGGGAGGAGGAATCGAAATCATGCGGAAAGTCGTGCTTCCTACCTTTGAAGACGGGAGAAAGCCGATGGAAACGCTTTCCCTCTTATGCAGCCGGGGGGAAGAACTTCTCCGGGAAGAGAATGTAACGATTGCGGCTACCGGCGTGAGCTGTGGAGGCCCGTTAGACGAAGAAAAGGGCTTGATTCTTTCTCCTCCCAATCTGCCCGGATACGATAGAATTCCCATCACAGAGATTCTCAAAGAACGCTTTTCCGTTCCCTCTTTTTTGGAAAATGATGCAAACGCCTGTGCGCTTTGTGAGTGGCGTTTTGGTGCAGGTGCGGGAACGAAGAATATGCTCTTTCTTACTTTCGGTACGGGGATGGGCGCAGGACTGATTCTGAACGGCGCTTTGTATAGAGGTAGTACGGGAATGGCGGGGGAAGTGGGGCATCTTCGTCTCTCAAGAGGTGGCTCCTACGGATATGGAAAAGAAGGTTCTTTTGAGGGATTTTGTTCCGGTTCGGGAATCAGAGAAATGGCAATCCGGATGCATCGGGAACAGCTGGAAAAGGGCAGTCTTTCGGAGGAAGACAAAGCGATACAGGATTTTAGCGTGAAAAGTCTTTCAAAATGCGCAGAGGAAGGCTCCGTCTTTGCGCGGGAAGTCTTTTCCCGTTCCGCTTTCTATCTTGGACGGGGGCTTTCGATTCTGATTGATGTTCTGAATCCGGATTGTATTGTGATAGGCAGTATTTATGCCCGTTGTGCATCGCTGTTTACGGAGACAATGCAAGCTGTTATAAAAGAAGAGTGTTTGGGTGCGGCGGCGGAACACTGCCGTATAGAGAAAGCGAAGCTGGGAGAACAGATTGGGGATTACGCTGCGCTTTCTGTAGCGATGGAATCTTCCTTAGGGAATCCTTAAGAATTGTGCATAGGGAATCTTTAGGAGAGAGTGCTAAAGCGTACTGCTTGTTTAGAGGAAGAAGGGTTATGCGGGAGAATAAAAATTACTATAAGAAAAAAATCGTTCTATTTTTATTTATTTTAACGATTATATTTGCAATTTTAAGTCTATACGGGTATTATCATACGAAGATTTCCGATCCGATTCAGTTATGGTCTGCTGTTTTATACGGGACGGTTAAGCTCTTTCTTTTTGCTGCACCGCTCTCCGCGGAGAATCCGGGCGGAATCTTTTATGAACTTGCCAAGTGGCTGGCACCGATTTTGACTTCCGCATTCATATTCACACAGATTTCCAATGTTTTACTGCATCTGAAGAATATGTTTCTAAACGGAATCAGCAGGAAGCACGTCATCCTTTTTGGAGACAGCGCGGTTGCAAGAGCATTGCTTACGAATCTTCTCGCGGATCGGGAATCCTATCGTATCTCTTTTGTGACGAAGCAATTCCTGGAAGAGCAGAGGAAGAATAAGCTGGAGAGAAAGGGGATCGCAAGCTATCAGCTGGATTTCGAAAAGTGCGATCAAAATGAAATCCGTGACCTTTTTCTTGCCCTTCATATTTCTTCTGCAAAGTATCTCTTTTTTACCGGAGAGAGTGATCTCGAGAACTTTTCCCTCTATGCCTCCGTTATTGGTCGGATTCGACCGAAAAAGAATATCGTTTCTTTTGTGCACTGTGAATCCAATACGGTAATCGGCTATATGGAAGACCTCCGACCGGCAGGAGTCGATACCGTGTATTTTGAGGAGGAGGAGCTTACGGTAAGAATGCTTTTAGAGAAAAAAGCGGTACAGGAAAGACTCTTTTCCTCCTTTTCCCGCCTTCCTTTCGCCGATTCGGGAAAGGAACAAGCCAATTCAGGACAGAAACAAGCCGATTCGGGAAAAGAACCGACGGTAGAGGAAATGGATGCGACCATTCTTCCTCCGCATGTGCTGGTCTTCGGTATCAATTCCCTTCTCTCTCCTCTTTTGAAAAAGCTGGCAAATGATGCGACGCTTTCCTTACAGAAGAATGCGAGAGTCACCGTTGTGGATACGGACGCGGGAAAGAAACTGCATGAACTTTTTCCCGTGCAGGGAAAGGAAGGCATATTTCGCGCTTTAGAGATGGATTCTATAGAACTTTGTTCCGAACATTCTTCTTATCGGAAAAGAGAACAAATTCGTGCGTATTTAAAGAGCATGGAGCAGGAAGAGAGACCGGCGCTATTTTTCCTCTTGCAGGAGGATGTCATAGAGAATCTGAAGGTTTTACAGCTTCTTCGTTCTTCTTTTCAAGAGGCGCCGAAGTTATTCCGAAACAGTTCTGCCGTTGTCCTTTCCCATGTGCTGAAAGAAGAGGGAGAGGAGGTAGAGACCTTCGGGGATTTGTCTACCGTGCTTACGGAGCCTGTTCTGATTCGTGCAAGTCTGGATAATCGGGCAAAGGAATTTAATGAAGCATACAATAAGGCGGCGGAAGCTGCCGGCATGGGAGAAGGAAGCAGCTGGAACAGCTTGTCCTATGTTCGAAAAGAGTCTTCCCGACTCTCGGCAAGCCATGCTTCGGTGAAAGAGGCATTTTTACGACAGTTTTTCAGAGACCGATCGGATGCAGAAATTCGAGCTATTTTATCACGGAAAGAGACGGAATTTCGTTCCTTGGAAGAGTTGGAGAAAATGGATAAACCTGCCTTTCGTGAGCGGTTTCGCCATTTTCTGAAGGAGAATCCGGAACTGGATTTTCTCTCCCGATTAGAGCATAAGAGGTGGTGTAACAGCTATTATGCCATGTTCTTCCGTTATGGGGAGAAGAAGGATGAGAGCAGAAAGACCCATCCTTGTCTTATTGACGAATGGGAAACCGTGATAGGGGAGAAATTCGATCTCTGCCATCCGGAGTATGATTTACTTTCTGTCTTTGCCCTGTTTAAAGAAGTTTGATCTAGAACACAGGGAATGCATGACAAAGGGACAATGCGAGCGAAGCGACAAGGATAGCGTGACAAGGAGTAGAAATGGGCGAAAACGAGAAGGTTTATAAGTATGATGCATTTATCAGTTACCGACATCTGGAACCGGATCAGTCGATAGCAAAAGAAATACACCGCATGATTGAGCGTTTCACACCGCCAAAGGAGTTTTATAAAGAGGGGAAGAAACCGAGCTATCGTGTTTTTCGCGATCGGGAAGAGCTTGCAGCAAGGGATTTAAGCAGTTCCATTGAAGAAGCGCTGAAGGAGAGCCGCTTTCTGATTGTAATTTGCGGGAAGAGGACAGCACTCTCCGACTGGTGTGTGAAGGAAATCGAAACATTTCGAAGGCTGCACGGGGATAGTCGAATCATTCCGGTCTTAATTGAAGGAGAGCCGAAAGAGTCCTTTCCTCTTCCTTTAAAACAGCTAAAGAGAGAGGGGAAAGGCTTTGAACCGGAGGAAGAGCAAGGTACGAAGGAGGCGGATTTTTCAGATGTGCTTGCCGCAGACCTCCGCCCGAAGGCGGTTAAGGAAAGAGACTTTCCCGGATATGAGGTGCTCGAGAAAGAGGACAGGGAAAAATTGTCTGCGCTTAAAAAGGAATCTCTCCAGCTTCTGAAGGAAGAGAAGTATCGTATTATGGCGGCGATTCTTTCCTGTAACTTTGGCGATTTAAAGCAGAGGGATAAGGAGAGAAGAAATCGCTTGATTCTGCGCATTTCTTTTTTGACGGGCTTTGTTTTTCTTATTTTTGCACTCTTCATGACCAATGCGTATCATAAAGCGGAGAAAGCAAGACAGGAAGCGGTACAGTCCAACACGCGGATTCTTTTGAAGACAGCAGGGGATATTGCAAAGGGAGGAGACTTCTTGCAGTCCGTGCTGCTTGCAGAAGATGCGATAAAACCGATTACGAAGAAGATGCCCTCGTATGAAGAGCTGCATGCCGAGGAGGAAGCGTTGCTGAATGATGCGGTCTATCATAGCGGCTCTTCTCCTCTGACTGCGATTGCTACAAAAAATAAGATGACGTATATGGCACTCAGTCATGATGAGCGATACTTTGCTTACGGGCTGGACAATGATAAAGCGGCTATTGCGAAAGTAGAGAACGGAGAAGTGATACGGATTTTCAAGGGGCACAGCCAACAGGTTAAACTCCTGTCGTTCTCTCCGGATGATGCCATACTGGCTACGGCGTCTTTTGATAACCGTTGCATCCTCTATGATGTGCATAGCGGAGAGGAGAAAGGACAGCTCTCTGTTCCGGGAGCTCCCATGCTCCTGCGCTTTTCCGATGACGGCTCCATGCTGTTCTATCTTACGTTCACGAGTACCACAGCCGATTTCTATGTTTATGATACGGCAACGTGGAAGGTGAAGAGCAGCTTTAAAATCGCAGATACGGTAAAATATGCCAGCTTTAAGAAAGACGGAACGGAAGTGCTGGTTCTCCTCGGGTCGGATTCGGAAAATAAACTGACGAGAAGAAGCTTAAAGGATGGCAGTATTATAGAAAGTATTGCGGAAGAGACGGAAAGTATGGACCAGAAAGAATATCCCCTTTCCTATCGGGCAGCCGTGTATTCGGAAGATCAGAAAGGGATTCTTCTTGTGACGGACTACGGAATAAAGAAGAGGTCTCTGGAGGATGGAAGTATCGTATTTTCTGTTGATAAGGATATCAATATGAACACAAATTCCCGTCTGCCGTTCCAGCAAAGTGCCGATGGAAAGAAGATTGCCTTGCAGTCCTATTCAAAGGTTTTTTTGATTGACGGAGAGAGCGGGGAAATCACGGATGAGATTTATTTTCCGGAACTTGGCATGAAATATTTTTCCTACAATGCGGAGCAGAATACGCTTGTCGGCTTCGGGGAGAGCGGAAAGTACTCTGTCTGGAAAGATAAAAAGATTGTAGAAGAAAAATTGGATTACGGAGGAACAATGCCTTCGGAATTTTATTTTCTGCAAGACGGAACGAAGCTTCTGGCCAATTCCCATGACGGACAGACGATTAAAATTCTCGATATGCAGTCCCGTGTTGCGGAAACACCCTTGGATGCCCGCGTTATTACGAGTTCGGACGACGGTTCCAAGATGGTGCTTTTTGACGGAAGCAATTTTCTTCTTACATCCGATCAGGGAAAGACCGTTAAAAAGATGGAGGTGGATCCGAATTTCCGCTTCGGTCTGATGAAGAGCACAAAGAATCACATTATTTCAAATGACGGAAGATACTATGCCTCCGTGTGGCAGAAGGCAGGGAGTGGCCTTCCCGTCCTCCTTCTGTATGACACGGAGAAAGAAGAAAAGCAGGAACTGGATTTGCAGTCTGCCTCTCCGAATCTTCGTTTTTCAGAGGACGGGAAATCCCTCTATCTACAGGACGAGAAAGAAGGGGTAAAGGTTTACAATACCGGGGACTTATCGGAGAAAGCCGCTTATCCCGCTATAAAGGATGGTGCGGAGAGTATTTTGCTCTCTTCCGACGAGAAGATTCTTGCCGTGAATCGCTATGCGGGGATTGTGAACTTGTATGATTTGGAAAGCAAGAAGAAACTGGCAGACGTGCAGGGTGAGGGAGTATGGCTCTCCCACGAGGGAGGGGAAATCCTCCTGAAAGGCATATTGAACAATTCCCTCTTCCGCTACAGTAGTGTGAACGGAACAGAAATTATCGCCCTCGATGAAGTTTGTGCGGAAACGCCGGTTTCGTTTGACGATAGAAATTTTTATAATGAAAAGAAAAATCTGCTGCTCCTCATTCGGAATAATGATACGGAGCGGAAGGTATATCTGATTGATTGTACAACGGGAAAATGTAAGTTTGTGCTGAGTCCTTCTGTCAGTCGTTATGATATAAACGGACAGCTTTCCTCGGATGGAGAAACGCTCATAGTGGATCAGAATTTCTATCCGATGGACTATAAAGACAAAGACAGTAAGGATTCTTTCGGTGCCGGAGTTTATCGCATCTTAAGTAAAGAGGAAGTGAAGAGAGCGGTGGCGGAGATGCTTTCGGGAAGAACGCTTACGGCGGAGGAGAAAGAAGAGATTGGAATCACAAGTTAAAAAGGTGGCGAACGGCTCGGAAATGAAGAAGGATAGAATATAATAAGGAAAAGACAGGAAAAGGCACAAGAAGAAAAGATACAAGAAGATAAGATACAAAAAGAGGCATCGTACGGAACGGGTACGATGCCTCTTATCTTCATCCTGAAAAAATAGTTTAGATTGCTTGGGCAACAGCTTTAGTTATAGAAGCTGAAAAGAACAACACTGTATTCGTTTCCGCTCGGGTCAGTGTAGTGTCCTGTTCCGAAACTGACAAAGTCCTGCCGGAGCATCACTCTATTATGCTTCGGACTCTTTCTCCAGGCGGAGACTGCGGACTCGGGTGTACGCAGATTGCAAGCCAGGATTTCTCCGCAAACCTGCGATTCGGAGAGGATGGTTCCGCCCTGCGGTCTGGTGTGCGAGAAGAGTATCGCACATTCTCTTGCTCTCTTTTCGGCAAAATTATCAAGAACTTCATTTTCTCTGCAAGGACGGAGCCCTCTGCCGGCACGATACTGATTGATGCGGTTTAAGACTTCGTTTTCATAAGCGTCTTTCGGATAGGCGGAGGAAGACGCAGCAGTGTTTTTCGCCATTCTTCTGGTTTGTACGACTCCGTTTACAGTCCATGCGCCATTCTGGTTAACCGTGTAACCGTCTGGTGTTACGGTGTTTTCCAGCATCCATCCCTGATTATCAAAACGGTAGCACTCGGCATAACCGTCCCGGTCGTCGTCTATCCATTGCCAAGAGGAACGATGGTAATTTCCATTACCCGTATCATACCACCAGGCATTTTTCCCCGGGTCTTTTATCCAGCTTCTGGCCAAAACCTCTGTGCCGGAAAGCAGGGTGAAGAGCCCAAGGGAAAGTAGGATTCCTGGAAGGAGCCTCCGTCCCGCTTTTCTTTCTGCTGATAAACTAGGTTTTTCTTCTTCAAAAGGGTTTGTTTTTCTTTGTGGCTTCCCTGCCATATTCTGTATGTTTATTTGCTTCATGCTTCTTCTCCTTTTTTGCATCGTAATTCAAGTATTGTGCGTAAAGCAAGCGAAAAGAAGCGAAATAAATAAAATGTAAAACAAATGTGATAATAATTAAGTCTTATGATAAGAAAAATTAAGCGAGTTATTGTAACCGTTAAGATTTATGTCAAAAAACTTAGTAATTTTTGCTCTTTTTTGCCGCTTTGCGGAGCGATGATCCATCTCGTCTTCTGATGGAGGAAAAGAATAGATTGATTGTCTTTTTAAGAAAAATAAGAATCACAAAAAAACCCGCTTTTTAGAAAAGCAGACCCGATTGTTCCACACGGAATCTTGCACAAAGTGCAGAATTCCTGTTTATTCTGATTAAAATGTACAAAAAACTTCTTCTTCTCCAAACAAAAGTATAGTACTTAAATTATTAAATACGCAATATATTATCGACGAATTAGATGATATATTAAGCATAAATATTATTTCTTAATTCTTATTTCACAATCTTGAAGAAAATTTTAGGATTTGAAAATTTCGATATTCAAAAATATTTTTCTTTTTGCTATAATGAAAAAAGAAAAATTCTTTCTAAAAATTGAAAACAGAGGGTGTATTATGCAAGAAGACTTTTTGACCAGGATTCGTTCTTCCTACAATCAATTCACTAAGGCAGAGAAGAGAGTAGCCGACTTTATTTTACAAAACCCGAGCGAAGTGCTGTTTATGTCGATTTCCGATTTGGCGGAGACTTGTCGGGTTGGAGATACCTCTGTTTTTCGTTTCTGTAAAACGATGAATCTGAAGGGATATCAGGATTTTAAGATGACGCTTTCCCTCTCCATGCGAGGATCGGATAAGGAGGCGGAGGAGAGTCATGAAGCGGTAAGCTTAGAGGACAATCTCAAAGATCTTGCGGATAAAGTGCTGAATGAGACGATTTCGTCCATCCAGGAGAGTTATTCCCTCCTCGAGCTTTCCAAGGTGAGTCTTGCCATGGATGCCCTGTCGAAAGCACGGCGTATTTTATTTTTTGGAGTAGGCGCATCGATGCTTACTGCCATGAAAGCGATGAACAAGTTCCATCGGATTGAGCCGAAGGTGTATTGCTCGGAGATGGTTAGCCAGCAGTTGATGAGTGCGGCGACCATGGAGAAGGAAGATGTAGCCGTGATTTTCTCGTATTCCGGGGCCACACGGGACATTGTGGAGATTGCGAAGCTTGCAAAGGACAGCGGAGCAACGGTCATTTCGGTCACGCGATTCCAGAAGTCGGCGCTCACCGAATTTACCGATATTCTCTTGCTCTGCGGAGCAAATGTCGGTTCTCTGCAAAAAGGTTCAACTTCTGCGGAAATCAGCCAGCTTTTCCTTGTGGACATCATGTATACGGAGTATTACAGAAGACATTTTGAAAAATGCAGTCAGATTTTGGAGAAGACAAGCCTCGCCATATCCGACCGCAATTAGGATTTGTGCATTCTTTCCGAGGCTCCGAAGCCGGAGTTGACTCTTGCTTCGCGGAGCCCCGCAATTAGGATTTATTCATAGCTTCGCGAAGTTCCGCAATTTTATCCCTGCATTTTGCCGCATCTTCAAAGTTCAGTTCGGCAGCATAAGCGCGCATCTTTTTGCTGAGTTCCCGAATGAGCTTCTCGATTTCTTTAAACGACATGGATTCGATGTCTTTCTCGACTCCTTTTTCCCCGTCATCCAACGCTTTAGAAATGGCGATGAGATCACGTACCGCTTTTTTGATGGTGGTCGGTGTGATGCCGTGTTCTTTGTTATATTCCATTTGCAGTTTGCGTCTTCGATCGGTTTCTGAAATCGTGCGTTCCATGGAATCGGTCATGGTATCAGCATACATGATGACATGCCCTTCCGCGTTTCTCGCGGCGCGTCCGACGGTCTGAATCAGGGAGGTTTCTGAACGAAGAAATCCCTCTTTGTCCGCATCCAGAATCGCAACAAGAGTGATTTCCGGGATATCGAGTCCCTCTCTTAAAAGGTTGATCCCGACCAGGACATCGAACTTGTCTAGACGCATATCCCGAATAATAGCGGCACGTTCCAGGGTATCGATATCGGAGTGCAGGTATTTTACACGCACCTGATTTTCTTTCAGATATTTGGTCAGATCCTCTGCCATCTTCTTGGTCAGGGTTGTGACCAGAATCTTGTGCTTTTTTTCTGTTTCTTTATGAATTTCCGAGAGCAGGTCATCAATCTGTCCCTTTGTGGGACGTACTTCAATTTCCGGGTCCAAGAGGCCGGTAGGCCGGATAATCTGCTCTGCACGGAGAAGTTCGTGCTCTTTTTCGTATTCGCCGGGAGTGGCGGAGACAAAGAGCATCTGGTTGATTTTGGATTCGAATTCCGAAAAGTTTAAAGGACGGTTGTCCAAAGCGGAAGGAAGACGGAAGCCGTAATCGACAAGACTGTTTTTTCTCGAGAGGTTTCCGTTATACATTCCCCGAATCTGCGGAAGGCTGATGTGACTCTCATCAACGATAATCAGGAAATCTTCGGGAAAATAGTCAATCAGGGTATAAGGAGGCTCTCCGGGTTTTGCAAAATTCAGATGCCTCGTATAGTTCTCGATACCGGAACAGACCCCCGTCTCCCGAATCATCTCTACATCAAAGTTCGTTCTTTCCGCAATTCTCTGGGCTTCGAGATATTTTTCTTCTTCTTTGAAGTACTGCACGCGCTCATCGAGTTCGGCAAGAATATTCTTGCAGGCGAGACGCAGCTTATCCATGGGAATGACATAAGGGCTTGCCGGGAAGATCATGCAGTGCTCCAGCTTCTTGGTCGCTTTTCCGCTAAGGACATCAATCAGCTGAATTTCCTCGATTTCATCCCCGAAGAAGATGACACGCACAGCCTGCTCTCCTTCGGAAGCGGGGAAGATATCTACCGTATCTCCTTTGACACGAAAACAGCCCCGTCGAAAGTCGCAATCGTTTCGACTGTACTGAATTTCGATGAGATTGCGAAGGAGCGCATCCCGATCGCGGGTCTGCCCGGGACGAAGAGAAATAGCCATATTGAGGTATTCCGTCGGTGCACCTAAGCCGTAGATACAGGATACGGAAGCCACTACGATGACATCTTTTCGCTCGGAAAGAGCAGCCATCGCGGAACTTCGCAGTTTATCGATTTCATCATTGATATCGGAATCCTTCTCGATATAGGTATCGGTGCTCGGAACGTATGCCTCCGGCTGGTAGTAGTCATAGTAAGATACAAAGTACTCCACCGCATTTTCCGGGAAAAATTCTTTCATCTCCGAGTATAACTGTGCGGCAAGGGTCTTGTTATGCGAGATGATGAGAGTCGGTTTCTGTATTTTCTCGATTACATTTGCCATGGTAAAGGTTTTTCCGGAGCCGGTAACGCCAAGAAGGGTTTCAAACTGGTTTCCTTCTCTTAGGCCTTCTACCAACTTTGCTATTGCCTGCGGTTGATCCCCGGTGGGGGCATAATCTGAATGCAGTTTGAAATCCATTTTCGTCCTCCTCTAAATGCATGGCTAGTATAGCAAAAAAGCATACGAAAAAAAATAAAACTCCTGTAAAATAAACGAAGCGGAAAGAGGGAAAAGAGCTAGAAACAGGCGCATGATGTTTATAAACGGAGAAAGGAGCAGTAAAGGATGCAATACAGGATAACGGTACTTTCCGGGGATGGAATCGGACCGGAGATTGTACGGGAAGCGGTAAAAGTGTTGGAGAGAGTTTCCGAGCTGGAGGGCTTCACGATTCATTTTCATGAGGCACTTTTTGGCGGGGCGGCCATCGATGAAACGGGGGAACCTCTCCCGGAGGAGACGATTCGAAGTTGTAAGGAAAGCAGGGCTGTCCTGATGGGCAGTATAGGCGGACAGGTCGGCGTTTCTCCCTGGTACCGTCTTCCTGTAGAAAAACGGCCCGAAGCGGGACTGCTTCGTCTTCGGAAGGAACTTGGCTTGTTTTGCAATCTTCGTCCGGCAAAGTTGTATCCGGAACTTGCTTCCGCATCTCCCTTGAAGGAAGAGATTCTAAAGGACGGCTTCGATGTCCTCATGATTCGGGAATTAACCGGAGGACTGTATTTTGGAGAAAAATCTCTTCGAATAGAGGAAGGCGAGGAAGTGGCAAGAGATGAGCTGATCTACCGTGCGCATGAGATTCGCCGTATCGCAAAGATTGCCTTTTCCCTCGCAAGAGCAAGAGGGGGAGCGCTAACCTCGGTAGATAAGGCAAATGTCCTGGAAAGTTCCCGTTTATGGCGAAAAATCTTTACGGAAGAAGGGGAAAAAGAAGAGGGCGTTTCCTTATCGCACGTTCTGGTGGATTCTATGGCGATGCAACTTGTAAGGAATCCCGGAAAGTTTTCCGTGATTGCGACCGAGAATATGTTCGGAGATATACTTTCCGATGAGATGGCGGAGATTTCGGGGTCTCTCGGCATGCTGCCTTCCGCTTCTTTGGGAGAGAATGATTTCGGTTTGTACGAACCGAGCGGCGGTTCCGCTCCGGACATTGCAGGGAAGAATCTTGCCAATCCGCTTGCCACCATTTTGTCCGCCGCGATGCTCCTTCGTTTTTCCCTGCATGAAAAGCAGGCCGCAGAGCGAATAGAACGGGCTGTCGAGAAGGTCCTGAAAAAAGGAGCGCGTACGAAAGACATTTTTCCGAAAGAAAAGACAGAGGGCGTTTCTCTTCTTTCCTGCACGGAGATGGGAGAGGAAGTCTGGAACGCCTTGTAAGAGCGACCGCTTTTGCCCTGCACTTTTGCTTCACTCTACCCCCCGGATTTTCAGCTTGCCTGATTCCGGCCCCTTCCTTATAATGAAAGGCGTATTATAACTGAAGGAGAGTAGAATGGATAATAAAGATTTTAAGGATGGAGACAATGGCGGCTTTTCCAATATGGGGCAAACGATTCTCATCTTGGTGATAGCGGCTACAGTCACGTTCTTTATTTATACGCTTGCGCAGCGTTTTACCGGCGGCGGGATGAATCAGGAGTTAAGTTATACTAGCTTTCTGTCCATGGTAGACCGAAATCTTGTTGCGAAGGTGGAGTGGGGAGACGGGCAGATTGTAGTATATCCGAAGTCGACGGGGAAGGAACCGAAAGAGGCAAGCGCCTATTTCGTTATCCCTGTCAATGCGGATGCGGAAAAGCTCGTAGAAAGATTGTATCAGCACAATGTGGAAGTGATTCGAAAGAGGCCTGACAACTCCGGCTTCATCATTCAGATTGTCCTCAGTGTAGTGCTTCCTTTTGTGCTTCTGTTCTGGTTTATGAACGGCATGGCAAAGCGAGTCGGCGGTTCCGGCGGCGGGATTATGGGCGTCGGAAAGTCCAATGCAAAGATGTACATGCAGAAGGAGACGGGAATTACCTTCAAAGATGTAGCCGGAGAAGACGAAGCGAAAGAAAGTCTGGTTGAAATCGTGGACTTTCTGCACAATCCGACGAAGTACACGGAGATAGGCGCGAAGCTCCCGAAAGGAGCGCTGCTTGTCGGCCCGCCGGGAACGGGAAAAACCCTCCTGGCAAAGGCGGTTGCCGGAGAAGCGCATGTACCGTTTTATTCTCTCTCGGGTTCCGATTTTGTGGAGATGTTTGTCGGCGTCGGTGCCAGTCGTGTCAGAGACTTGTTTAAGCAGGCAAACCAGTCCGCCCCCTGTATTATTTTCATCGATGAAATTGATGCGATTGGAAAAAGCAGAGATAACCGTTACGGGGGAAATGATGAACGGGAACAGACCCTGAACCAGCTCCTTTCGGAAATGGACGGTTTTGATGCGGCAAAGGGCATCATGGTCATGGGAGCGACCAACAGACCGGAAATTCTGGATCCGGCGCTTCTTCGTCCGGGTAGATTTGACCGTCGGGTCATCGTCGAGAAGCCGGATTTAAAGGGTAGGGTGAATGTCTTAAAAGTGCATGCGAAAGGCATTAAGCTGGATGAGACGGTAGACTTTGATGAGATTGCACTCGCAACGAGCGGCGCTGTTGGAGCGGATCTTGCGAATATGATGAACGAGTCTGCGATTACCGCGGTAAAGAACGGCAGGGAGAAGGTCAGTCAGAAGGATCTTTTTGAAGCAGTGGAAGTCGTACTTGTCGGAAAAGAGAAGAAAGACCGGATTCTCTCGAAAGAAGAGAGAAGAATCGTGTCCTATCATGAGGTAGGGCATGCATTGGTTGCTGCGATTCAGAAGCATTCTGAACCGGTACAAAAGATTACGATTGTACCCCGTACGATGGGAGCCCTCGGTTATGTGATGCAGGTTCCCGAAGAAGAGAAATACCTGAATACCAAAGCGGAACTGCATGCCATGATAGTGGAGTTTTTAGCAGGCAGAGCCGCGGAAGATTTGGTTTTTGAGACGGTTACGACCGGTGCCAGCAACGATATTGAGAAAGCAACGAAGATTGCCAGAGCGATGGTTACTCAGTACGGGATGTCCGATAAGTTCGGTCTTATGGGGCTGGCCAGACAGGAGAATATGTATCTCGGAGGAAGAGCGGTTCTGGAATGCGGGGATGATACCGCAACAGAGGTGGATAGCGAGGTTTCCCGCATCTTAAAAGAATGTTATGAAGAGTCGAAGCGGATTCTTTCGGAAAACCGTTTTGCGCTGGATGAAATTGCGAAATTCCTGATTGAGAAGGAAACGATTACCGGAAAAGAATTTATGAAGATTCTTTCGGAAGTACAGGAGAAAGAAAAAGGTCCGATAGAGTAAGCTCTATCAGACCTTTTGTCTTACCGTATTGCTGTGTATCCACGGATAGAACCTCCTTGTCCTAAGTTTGCCTTAAACGCTCTTACATGAGAAACTCCATAATGTCGGAAACATTGCAGGAGAAAAGTAAGCAGATTTGTTTGATGCTTTCCGTTGAGACAGGCTGATTGTTTCGGAGACGATTCAGTAAACCTGCAGAGAGTTTCCTTTCACGAATAAGGCGATATTGACTCATCTTTTCTTTTTTCATCAGTTGCCAAAATGGGGCGTAGCTAATCATGGTATCTCCTCTCTGTGTCGAGGAAATGATTTGCTTTCTATTTCGTATTCAGCATAGCACGAGAGTCTTAAATTTTTTAGAAAGGAGAAGAATGTTAATAGTATTAACTATATTGGGATGCATGATACTCCTCTCTATCTATTCGAAATGGGAAAGAAATCAACTCACTATGGAGTACTATAGAATTCTTTCTAAGAAAATAAAAAGCCCCTATCGCTTTGTCTTCCTTTCCGACTTACATGAAAAGGAATTTGGATGCGGGAACAAAAGGCTCTTGGAAGAAATCGACCGTTGTCATCCGGACTTTGTTCTGATTGGCGGAGACCTTCCCGTCAGCCGTTCCGGGGAGCCCACGGACGAGAGGGATAGAGTAGAGAAAGGAATCGCTCTGCTGGAGGAACTGACGCGGAAATACCGAGTTTACTATTCCTTTGGAAATCATGAAGAAAAACTCTTTTCGAAAAAAGAATGCTGCGGAAGAAAGACGCTCTTCGAGAAGGCTCTTTCGAAAACCGTGCAGCTAGACGGGAGAGCGGTATGGGCGGAGGAAGAAGCGGAAAAGCGGGGAGGAATCTGCCTTATTGGCTTGCCGCTCGATTTAAGCTATTATCAGGCGCTTCTCTTTAAAAAAAAGAAAGCCTTGGATGAGAAGACAAGGGCGGTTTGGAATAGCGCCATTTCCGCTCTCGAAAATAGGAAGGGCTATTGTGAAAAAGAAACGTTTACCATTGCTTTATGTCACAGTCCTTTCTACAAAGAGGAAGCGCTGGCCTGTCCGGTGGACCTCGTTCTTTCAGGGCATTTTCACGGAGGGGCAGTGGGGATTCCTTTTTTCGCCCTCATGACCCCCCAGTTTCGTTTTTTTGTGCGCAATGCAAGGGGGCTTCATCGAAAGGGAAAACAATATTATTTTATCAGTCGCGGCTTAGGGACACATACCGTGAACATCCGGATTCATGATTTTCCGGAGCTATCTTGCTTTGACTTGTGTCCGGAGGAATAGTAAAATTACGGGGTTCTCTCTTTTGGCGTTATTCGTAGACAAGAATATAGAGGAACAGATTACGCGGTGTAAGAGGAGACGCGATGTTTGAAGAGAAAGAAAAGCTGATTTCCTATAAATTGGATGCTTTTGAAGGACCGCTTGACCTTCTCCTGCATCTTATTGAAAAAAATAAAATTGATATCTATGACATTCCTATCGTGCAGATTACCGAGCAGTACCTTGCGTATGTGAATCAGATGGAAGAAGAGGATCTCGAAATCGTTTCGGATTTTCTGATTATGGCGGTAACCCTTCTGGAAATCAAGGCAAAGATGCTTCTTCCGAAGAATGAGGAAGAGGAAGAGGAGGGAGATGTCCGGGATGAGCTCGTGCAACGTCTCTTGGAATATAAAAGATATAAGATGATGGGGAAACTTCTGGAGAAGAAAGAAGAGACGGCACCGCAAAGTATGCGGAAAGAGCCGAGTATTCCGGAGGAAGTGGAACGATACAGTCCGCCTCTTGATGTTTCCGCCTTGTTGAAGGGGATTGATCTCTTGCGGCTGAGGGAAACGATGCGGGATATTCTTCGAAGGAAAGAAGATCGAAAAGATACGCTCCGCTCTAATTTCGGAAAGATTAAGAGGGAGAAGATCAGTTTACAGGGGAAAATCAAAGATGTGCTGGCTTATGCCAGAGCCCACGGCAGATTTTCCTTCCGGCAAATGCTCCATCATGCAAAGGGAAAGACGGAAAAAGTAGTCAGTTTCCTGGCCATATTGGAATTGATGAAGATGGGGAAAATCAGCTTAACCCAGGAAAGGGCTTTTTCCGATTTGAATATTGAAGTTAGAGAAGATGCTTTGGAGGAGAGTCCGGAGGACTTGAAGATGGAGGACATCGAAGAGTTTGATTAGAGAGAAAGAGGCATAAAAAAGGATGTCATAGCTGTGTTGATTGGGCGAAGATGCAATAGTAGGAGGAACTTTTTTGGAAGAGTTTGGACAGATTTCCCTGTTGCCGAATTTGGGGGAGGAAATCGAAGAAGAGGATCGGATACGGCAAAAGGAAGAAGAAAACCAGGTAGAAGCACTGCTCTTTTCTCTGGGACGTTCCGTTTCCGTAGAAGAGATAGCCATTTGTCTCAATATGGGAAAAGAAGGAGCGATTCTTGCAGCGGAACGTCTAAGGGCACGTTACGAAGAAAGGCAGGAGGGACTTCTGATTAAGAAACTGGAGGACCGTTACCAGATGGTCAGTCACCCGAAGACCTATGAAGGCCTGATTCGTGTAGTGAAGAGTCCACGAAAGCCGGTGCTTTCCGATGTGGCGCTGGAGACCTTGTCCATCATAGCCTACTGCCAACCGATTACGAAGGTGGAAATAGAGCGGATTCGCGGTGTTAAGTCGGATCATGCGGTGAATCGCCTTGTGGAGTATGGGCTTATCGAGGAAGTAGGGAGACTGGATGCGCCGGGGAGACCGATGCTCTTTGCCACGACGGAAGAATTTTTAAATCGTTTCGGTGTGGATTCCTTAAAAGAATTACCGGGTCTTCCGGAGGATATGGAGAAGCTTCTGAAGGAGGAAGTAACGGAGGAGTTGAAGGATAGCTTCGGACTGGATATGGAAGAGGACCCGGAAGATGGAGAGGAAATAGAAACAGCGGAAAATAGAGAAGAAACCGTGGAAGAGGATATAGAGGAAGAAGGAACGGAGGAAGCGAACGCAGAAGACCCGGAACAGTAGGCAGGTTTGATTCCGAGGAAGATAGTGAAAGCCTTATTCTCGCCTATTTGGACGAGCCGGAAGAGACTTCATGGGAGGCGGACGAACGCGAAGAAGAGACTACAGCGGAGTCGCTTACGGAACGCGAAGAAGAGGCTACAGCGGAACTGTTTGAGGAAAGCGAAGAAGAGGCTACAGCGGAACTGTTTGAGGAAAGCGGGGAAAGCCTTGCGGAAAGCCCGAGAAAACTATTTTCCAAATGGAAGAGAGCCTGCCGGACAAAGATGTATAGGGAAGAAATAGGCAGACAGAGAAATGCATGGATCAAGGGATGGTGGAAATGGAAGAGAAGATAAAGATTAAGTATCACGTGAAAGAGTTGGAAAAATTACGCTATATTGACGGAAAGAGTGACTGGATTGATTTAAGGGTTGCCGAAGAAGTGAAAATGAAGGCGGGAGAGTTTCGCTTAATCAGCATGGGCATTTCGGTGGAACTCCCGAAGGGATACGAAATGTGGATTTTACCGCGCAGTTCCGCCTTTAAGAATTTTGGTGTCATACAGACCAACGCCATGGGCGTGGTGGATGAGTCTTTTTGCGGGGATAATGATATCATTCATATGCCGATTCTGGCCATGCGGGATACGGAGATGCATATCAATGATCGGATTGGACAGTTTCGGATTGCAAAACACCAGGCGGAGATTCATTTCGTGGAAGTGGAGCATCTAAACCATGCGGATCGCGGAGGATTTGGGACGACAGGAAAGTCGTAGGATGAGGGAGAAAAATGCAGTGTAAAAGAAGGATAATTTTACTGTTTCTTATGATACTGTGCAGCTTGACCGCCTGTAAAAATGTGGTAAAAGAATATCGGAAAGAGGGAATCACCGCTTTAGAAAAGGGGGATGCGAAGAAGGCATTGGAGAACTTTAACCTCGCCCTGGATAAAAGTAAGGGGAAGGTCGGAACGGTGCAGTTCGATATTCTTCTGTACAAGGTGGAGGCGGAGATTCATCTTGGAAAGCTCGGTGATGCAGCGGAAGATTTAAAAAATGTGGAGACGCTCACCGGGAAGAAGTATGCAAAACTTACGGATTTGATTAAAGCAAAGGAATGTGTACAGTCTGCCGGAGAAGCATTGAACAAGGAAGATCTCTCTTCTGCAAGAAAATATCTGGATGAGGCGAAGGCGAAAGGCTTAACGAATGATAGAGAGCTGGAGTACAACGAAGCGGTATATCTTGAAAAGGCAGGGGAGTGGAAGAAGGCATACGAGGCATTTACCCAGTATAGCAGCCGATATCCGGAGGACAGTGTAGCGGAAAGAGAAGTGCAGTTTTTAGAGAATCGGGTAAAAGAATTGGAGAACAATGCTTTACTTTCTGCGGGGAAGCAGTAAGCTTTATAGGTCGTCAGTAGAGTATAGAATCAGTTTGTCTGAACAAGAGGAGGCAGAATGGAACAGTATCAGGATTTATCTCTTGAGGAATTGGAAGAACTTCGAAAGGATTTAAAGCAGAAGTACAGAGAGTACCAGAATATGGACTTGAATCTGGATATGAGTAGAGGAAAGCCCAGTTTGGATCAGCTGGATTTGAGTAACGGGATGATGGATGCACTGAGCAGCGAGGCGGATATGTGCTCTGTCGACGGTTTTGACGTTCGAAATTACGGTGTTCTGGGAGGCATTACCGAAGCGAAGGAACTGCTTTCCGATATGATGGAAAATAATCCGGACAACATCATTATCTTCGGAAACTCTTCTTTGAATGTCATGTATGATTCGATTTCCCGTTCGTATACCCACGGTGTGATGGGTAATACGCCCTGGTGCAAGCTGGATAAGATTAAGTGGCTCTGTCCGGTACCGGGGTATGACAGACATTTTGCCATCACGGAGTATTTCGGGATAGAGATGATCAATGTACCGATGACGGAGAACGGTCCCGACATGGATATGGTGGAAGAACTGGTTTCTTCGGATGAGAGTATCAAGGGAATCTGGTGTGTGCCGAAGTACAGTAATCCGCAGGGATACAGTTACTCGGATGAAACGGTTCGTCGCTTTGCAAGGTTAAAGCCGAAGGCGAAAGATTTTCGAATCTACTGGGATAATGCCTATGGGATGCATCACCTCTATGATCATGATCAGGACTATCTGATTGAGATTCTGGCGGAATGTAAGAGGGCGGGAAATCCGGACTTGGTTTATAAATTTGCTTCGACATCGAAGATTTCTTTCCCGGGCTCGGGGATTGCTTCCATGGCGACCAGTTTAAACAACATGGAAGATATCAAGAAACAGATGCAGTACCAGACCATCGGACACGATAAGGTGAATCAGCTTCGTCATGTGCGCTTCTTTGAGGATATTCACGGAATGGTGAAGCACATGATGAAACACGCCAACATTATCCGCCCTAAGTTTGAGATGGTAGAGTCGGTATTCGACAAGAACCTTTCGGGTCTCGGTGTCGGAGAGTGGACGAAGCCGAAAGGAGGCTATTTTATCAGTTTTGAGACGCTTCCGGGCTGTGCGAAACGGGTGGTAGAGAAGTGCAAGAAGGCGGGGGTAAAGCTGACTCCTGCCGGAGCAACATTTCCTTATCATAAGGATCCGGAGGACAGCAATATCCGTATTGCACCGACGTATCCGCCCTTGGAGGACCTTCGTATTGCCACGGAGCTTTTCTGCCTGGTTGTAAAGCTTGTCAGTGTAGAGAAATTTCTAAAAGAAAAAACAGAAGGGCTCCCCTTCTGCAATGTATAAATATTTTTAATTTTCATCAAGAAGTGTAGAGAGAAGATAGGAATAGATTTTCCCACTCTTCTCTTTCCATTTTTTACAGGCGTTTTTGGCACTTTCTTCGTCCGGAACGGAGAGATGGAGTCGACAGAGGAGATCATTTTTTTCACGAAGTTCCGCCTGCACCAGATAGTCGCCGTTTTCTTCCTTTGTGTAATCGCTGTATACGGCGGCTTCGTTTTGCAAACGAAACTTATTTTTGTGTAGAAATTGTTCCATATCCTCCTTGGCGATGGAGGGAATCTCGTCTTCAAAGAAATGAAGAGTCTGCTTTCCTTCTTCCGTGATTTCATAGCGGGTCGTACTTTGACTCTGGTGACAGGAAATCAGGGTAGCTTCTACAAGGTCGGAGATACATTCCTGTAAAGTAAAATAGGTGGTGTATTCATTATCCAGAAAGAATCCGCTGAGCTGGCTATTGGTCAGAGGGTAATTGACAGAGCGAAGCAGGTATAGAATCATTAATTTGTATTGCGTTAAAGCTTCTGTGGTCATGGTTTGTCCTTCATTTTTTATGCGTTCATTAAAACTATAGTGTAGCAGAGTTTTGTAGGAATAAGCAAGGGAAGCGCGAAACTGTTTACGATGGAAATTTTCGCCTTTTTAGAAAGGCCTTCCTGTGCTAGAATAGAGCCCTATGGGGTGCGATTATGAGAGAGAAAATAAACAGACTGGCTAGAGGAATCGTGGATCAGGAGAAACCCTCTACCCATTTTTCGAAAGAACAGATCGAAGGAACCGTTTCCGCACTGGAAAATAAGAGTTTCGAGATCTTTGTACAATCTTTAAACGGCATACCGATGCGGGGGCTTGTGTATTGTGAAGACCCGTATATTGTTTTGCAGAAAAATGCCTTTGGCGGTGTGCGCACCAGGGTACAGTTCACGGTAAATGCAATGGGACTGGACAGTGAGGAGTCGCTCTCCGGTGTGCTTAGCTTTGTCTACCTTGGAGGGGAGAAGCAGATTCCCTATCATTTTGTCGTGGAGAAGGCGGATTCCGCGAAAGAGTTAAGTTCCTTACATCATGTTCAGGACTTGCAGAGACTTTCGGAAGAAGATAAGAAAGCGGCAGTACGTCTCTTTGATTATCGTGATTTTCTATCCGCACCGCTTATGCAGACGGCGAAAGCGATGAAGGTATATGAGCTTTTCAAGACTTGCGGGAATCGTGCGCTCGCATTGGAAGAGTTTCTTGCCTATTTTTCGCATCGCCCGAAAAACGCGCTCCATCGAAAAAGCTATCGCTTTGCAGAACCGCGGAAAGAGGTCTCTCCTTTGGATTTTCCTTCCGATTGCAGTACGGAGGAAAAGATTAGCCTTTGTATCCGGAGAGGCGAACGGTCGGAAGAGGCGTTTGCTCTATACAAGAAAGGCGTCGAGGAAAATGTTAAACTGACCAATCTGTATGAAAATCTCTTATACTCCATGCCGAAGGGATATAAGGAAGAGCTGCCGAGAGCGGTATATCTTTATTTTTCCTATGAGTATCGTGTAGAGGAAGGCATTGCCCCGGGCTTATATTACAATATCCTGCATAATTTTGAGGAAAATACGGAGATTTACCGTCATTTCGCAAAGCAGATGCAAGATTATGCGGTGGAATCCTTTTTAAAAGGGAAGATGAATGAGGAACTCGCCTACCTTTATAAGAAGCTGATTTTAGCGGATATGGTGGACGAGAAAATGGCGGAGAAGCTGCCCGCTCTCCTGGGAACCTATAAATTTGTTGTGGAAGACAGAGAAATAGAGAAGATTGTGCTTTCACATCCGGCACTGAAGGGCGAAGAGCTGTACAGCCTTAAGGAGGGTGTGGCGTATATTCCGATGCCTTATAAGGATATGATTCTTCTGTTTCAGGATGGACTCGGAAATCGTTATGCGGAAGTGAGTCATCGAAAAACGAAGGTATTCGATGGGGAAGAGTTGGAGGAGAAGTTGCAGCATTTTCAGGGGAGTTCTCCGTTCTTCCTTTTAAGGGAAGCACTGCGGATTGTGAGAGAGGGCATACAGACGGAGGAGGAACTCGCCTGTTTAGAAAAGGTTTTCTCCACGGCAAGCTTTTCGACAAGCTTTCGTATGGAAGTCCTGGACAGGATTTTGGACTATCATAAAAGAGGAGATAGTAGCGTTTTTCCCGATGGAAAAGATTTGCATTTCCTTTATGATTTGCCGATTGTAGCGATGAATCGAAAAGAGAAGGAGAATTATCTTTCCGCCCTGCTTTACCGGGGAGAGTGGGAGTACGCGGTTCAGTTGTATAGAAATCACCCGTATCTTACGATAGAGAAAGAACTGTTGTCTGCCTTTGCGGAGGCATTGATGGAGAGGGAGGAGAAAGACCTTGCCCTGTATCTCGCCCATCTCGCTTTCCGGAAAGCGTCGCTAAGTGACAGAGGGCTTTCCTATCTTTTGGAAGAGTGGGACGGGGGCAGCAAAGAG
This sequence comes from Lachnospiraceae bacterium, assembly GCA_015258095.1. Taxonomy (GTDB): domain Bacteria; phylum Bacillota; class Clostridia; order Lachnospirales; family Lachnospiraceae; genus Oribacterium. The sequence continues at coordinate 15,518 of JABZIV010000016.1, read as the reverse complement.
ATGTATGCCATTCTGAAGAAAGGGGAAGAACGAAGAGAAGAAAAAGGCAAGGTGGATTCCGCACAGCTTCTGAATATGGCGGAGCGTCTGCTTGCACAGTGTCTTTTCACCGATAAAATTCGGGAAGCGCAGGAAGCCTTTACGCTGTATAGAAAGTTTTCCGGAAGAGAGACGCTGCTTCTTCGTGCTTTCTTAACGGCGTATGCCGCGGCAATATTTCTTTATCAGAAGCGGGAAAGCAAGGAGTTCACGGAACTTTTATATGAAGAAATTCGGGGAGAGACACATAAAGAGCGGGTTCCCGTCCTATACCTTCTTGCCTTGAGTTTCTCCTTTTCCAAGAGAGAGTCTCTTACAGCGGATGAGACGGAGGTTCTGGAGGGGATTATGCCGTTCCTTCTGGAAAAGAATCTTGTTTTTTCCTATACGAAAAAACTTTCCCGCTTTCTGTCCCTTCCGGAGGAGATTCTGGAGAAAACGGTGGTGGAGTACCATGGAAGAGCGGAAGAGAAGCCGTATTTTTCTGTCCGTACTCCGGGAGAAGAGTCTTTTCATCGGGAAGAGTTACAGCATAGTTATCATGGAATTTATACCGCTTCTTTCCTGCTTTTCCCGGGAGAAAGCATGGAGTATCGTTTTACCATGGGAAAGGATGAACGTGTCCTGTACACTGCCGTTTTAAAGAAAGAGGAAGGGGAAAGTGTAGAGGGAGAGGATGTATATGCCCTGCTTTGTAAAATGGGAAAGCTGCTCCTTGAGGAAAAGGAAGAAGAGCTGCTACCGCTTATGGAAGAGTATCAGGAGAAAGAGCTGAGTCTATCGAAAGTTCTTCACGATTAGGAAAGAGGTTTTTAGTGAAAGTCATCGGAATCGCGTTAAGTGATGAGTATACAGACATTTCTCTTTATAAAGAAGAATACACCTACCGTTTTCCTACGCTTCTCAGCCGGGAAAAGAAAGAGGATCTCTTTTATATTGGGGAAGACGCGTATAAGAAGAATCTGGACGGAAATGTTTTTCTGGTGGATAAGCTCCTGTCTTTATTTAAAAAGAAGGGAAGTGCAACTTTTTCGGAAAGGCGTTATGAAGCAGGGGAGTTACTCGGTATTTTTCTGGAAAGCTTGCTCCTTGAGGGGGAGAGAAGAGTTGCGGGAAGGGATATTCCCGAGGAAGAGGGAAAAGATGTTCTGGTTCTCTCTATACGGGATGTCGATGTGGAACTGTTGCATCGCCTTCATGCTCTTCTCAAAGAGAAGTTCTCTCCCCGCTACGAGCTTACTCTAATCAGTCATGCAGAAAGCTTCTTACACTATATACTGAGGCAGGATAAGAAGTTTTATAACCGGCAGGTCGGGATGCTGGAATTCTCGTCTCAGATTCTCTATTACTACGAGGCACAGGTTTCCAAGGGCGCAAAGAAATATGCCGTTTCTGTCTCCGAGGCGCAGCCGGATGCCCTTTCTTTCGGTATTCTGGAGGATCCGAGAGGAAGGAAGATGACGGATCAGGTGCTTTCCGGGATGATTGACCGTATTGTGAAAGGAAAGGTGTATAGTGCCTTTTTCCTTGCAGGAAAAGGATTCGAGAATACGGAGTTGTTTCCCGAATTTATGAAGAAGCTTCTGCACGGGAGACGGGTCTTAGTGGAGTCCTTTCTGTTCTCCATCGGCGCGCTCTATTATGGGCAGCTTTTAGGAAAGGGAGAAGAGGAAGAATATCTCTTACTCTGTGATACCAGGGTGAACAGTGATATCGTGATTCGAGTCAGTGAGAAGGAGAGAGAGTTTCCCCTCTATCTGGCGTATGCTGGTGACTCCTTCTTGAAAGAAGGAGAGGATATTCATCTCCTCCTGGACAAGCAGGACTATATTGATTTTCAGGTGCAGGATGTACGAACACAGGGGAAAGGGAAACAATATCGGATGAATCTTACTACTTTTCCGAAGCGGGAGAGACGCTGCACGAAGGTGGCGCTTCGTACGGTTTTCTCCGGAAAGGATTCTCTTCTGGTAGAAGTGACGGATATGGGTCTTGGAGAGCTCTGGGAAGGCAGCTTTCAGTCAATAAAAGAGACGATTCCCTTGGGAGGAAAGGAGTAAAATGGCACTTTTGTTATGCCACAAAGAGGCGAAATATCCTTATTATTATGAAAGCCTGGACTTGTCTCTCTACTCCATGGAAGAACTTGCTTATGCTGTGGGACAGTATCTTCCGCTGGTGCCGAAAGACTTTGTGTCGCCCCCACTGTGCCGCTGGATTATGGATGGCTTGGAAAGGAAAGAAGTCGGAGAGAAACTTCTTCAACTTTACGAGATGGGGGAGAAGGAAGAAAGACTGCTTTTTCGTCTGCTAAGGGAGAGCGGGTATTATACGGAGAAGGAAATCGAAGAGCTTTCTCTGGAGTGGAGAAGAATCCATACATTAAGCGATGCGGAGCAAAGAGAGAAAAGGGGAGATTGTTTCTTCTCGTTGAGAAAATATAAGAAAGCGGCGGATGCCTATCAGGATGCGATTCATTTTGAGGAAAACGGGAGAAGGATCCGTAAGCTCGGGGAATGTTATATCCATACGAAAGAATTCCCAAGGGCGGCAGAAAGTTTTCGGAAGCTCTACGAAAAAAATCATGATAAAATGGCGGCGAGAAGGCTCTATTTTCTTGCCAAGATGTGTTTTCCGAAGGATAAGTACAAAGAGAGCTTTCATACGCTGGAGGAAGGATGGACAGAAGAATGGGAGAAGGAATGGCAGGATACCTTGCTGCGTATGCGTACTTCCCCGGAAAACAGAGAGATAGAAGAGGCGTATCGTAAGGGGAAAGAGGCATTTTTGTCTTTTGCAAAGGATAAGATTGCATCATGGAAAGAAGAAATTCGGGGAAGAGTGTAAAACAGGAGGCGTATGATGAAAGAGTTGGCAAAGCAGTATAATCCGGAAGAGGTAGAGGATAGAATTTATGAGATGTGGCTGAAAGGGCACTATTTTTCCGCGAAGGTAAATCGGGCAAAGAAACCTTTTACCATCATGATGCCGCCTCCCAATGTAACGGGGCAACTGCACATGGGACACGCTTTAGATAATACTTTGCAGGATACCCTGATTCGGTTTAAGAGGATGCAGGGCTTTGAGGCGCTCTGGCAGCCCGGAACGGACCATGCAGCCATTTCCACGGAAGTCAAAGTAATCAATATGCTGAAGGAACAAGGCATAGATAAGCATGATCTCGGAAGAGAGGGCTTTTTGAAAGAGGCGTGGAAGTGGAAGGAAAAGTATGAGAAGCGAATCGTGGATCAGCTTCATAAGATCGGTACCTCCGCAGACTGGGACAGAATCCGTTTTACCATGGATGAAGGCTGTTCTCATGCTGTTTTACAAAGCTTTATTCATCTTTATGAAAAGGGATATATTTACAAAGGCGCTAAAATTATTAACTGGTGTCCGGTTTGTCAGACCTCTATTTCCGATGCGGAGGTGATTCATGAAGAAAAGGAGGGATTTTTCTGGCATATCCTTTATCCTATCGTAGGGGAAGAGGGCAAGTTTGTGGAGATTGCCACAACCCGTCCGGAAACGCTTCTTGGCGATATGGCGGTTGCCGTAAATCCCGATGACGAGCGCTATAAGGATTTGGTAGGAAAAGAACTTAAGCTTCCGTTAACGGATAGAACCATTCCCGTCATTAGCGATGAATATGTAGATAAAGATTTCGGAACCGGTTGCGTAAAGATTACGCCGGCGCATGATCCGAACGATGCTCTGGTGGGAGAACGCCATCATCTCAAAGTGATGAATATCTTTACGGATGATGCAAAGATTGATTTACCGGGATCAAAATACCACGGCATGGATCGCTATGAAGCAAGAAAAGCCATGGTGTCGGATCTGGAGGCTCTCGGGCTTTTAAAGAAGGTCGTTCCGCATACGCATAACGTAGGAATCCATGATCGCTGTGAGACTACTGTTGAACCCATGGTGAAACCGCAGTGGTTTGTGAAGATGGGAGAGATGGCGAAGCCTGCCATTGAAGCTTTAAAGAGCGGAGAATTACAGTTTATTCCGGAAAATTACGGAAAAACTTACCTTCATTGGTTGGAAAATATCAAAGACTGGTGTATTTCCAGACAGATTTGGTGGGGACACCGTATCCCTGCCTACTATTGTGATGCTTGCGGGAAAGTGGTAGTCAGTGAGAAGATGCCGGAAACCTGTCCGAACTGCGGCGGAAAGCATTTTACGCAGGATGAGGATACCTTGGATACCTGGTTCTCCAGTGCGCTCTGGCCCTTTGAGACGCTCGGCTGGCCGGAGAATACGGAAGACTATCGGTATTTTTATCCGACCGATGTCCTGGTAACCGGCTATGATATTATCTTCTTCTGGGTAGTAAGGATGGTCTTCTCCGGTATCGAGCAGACCGGAAAGGTTCCCTTTAAGAAGGTTTTGATTCATGGTCTCGTGCGGGATGACCAGGGAAGAAAGATGAGCAAGTCTCTCGGAAACGGTATCGATCCTTTGGAGATTATTGCGGAATACGGTGCGGATGCTCTTCGTATGACACTGCTTACCGGGAATGCGCCCGGAAACGATATGCGTTTCTATATAAGCAGAGTGGAGGCGAGCCGTAACTTTATGAACAAGGTTTGGAACGCTTCCCGTTTCCTTTTCATGAACTGTAGTGAAGAGGAATGTAAGGCGTTGTCGAATCTGTCTTCGCTTAAGAACCCGACGCTTTCCGAACTCTTAGAGAAAGTTCCGGAAAATCTCGAGATGGCGGATAAGTGGATTCTTTCCAAGTTAAACGACGTCGTAGCGGACGTGACGAGAAACATGGAGTCCTTTGACCTCGGTATCGCCCTGGATAAGACACAGAGCTTTATCTGGGAGGAGTTTTGCGACTGGTATATCGAGATGGTGAAGCCCCGTCTCTATAATGAGGGAGGAGAAAGTAAGCATCTCGCTTTATGGACTTTATTGAAAGTTCTTAAGACTTCCTTAAGCCTGCTCCATCCTTTCTGTCCTTTCATTACGGAAGAGATTTACGACACGGAGAAGAGCCTCTTTAAAGACGACGGGAAGCCGCTCATGACAAGTTCCTTCCCTGTGTATGCGGAAGAACTTGCTTTTCCGAAAGAGGAAAAAGAGGTGGAAGAAGTAAAGGAAGCAGTTCGTGCAGTCCGGAATCTTCGAAGTGAAATGAATGTAGCACCGTCCAGAAAAGCAACGATTTACCTTGTTTCCGAAGAAGAAGCGTTAAGAAAATCGTTCCAACATAGTAAGGTTTTCTTTGCTACCCTTGCTTTTGCCTCCGATGTTATAATACGGGAGAATCGGGACGGGATTCCGGAGAATGCGGTATCCGTTCTTATCCCGAAAGCGAATCTCTATATTCCCTTCTCGGATTTGGTAGATATCGAAAAGGAGCGGGAGAGACTCTCAAAAGAAGAGGAACGCCTGAAGGGGGAGATTAAGCGTGCAGAAGGAATGTTGAAGAATGAGCGCTTCCTCGCGAAGGCACCGAAAGAAAAGGTCGAGGAAGAACAGGAGAAAGCACAGAAGTACAGGGATATGCTGGAACAGGTAGAGATTCGTAAGAGTATGCTTTCTTAAATCCTCAACTTTCCTTTAAGGCAAGGAGGTTTTAGGATGAAGTATATCCGTCTATTTATGGTTTCATTTGTTTTACTGTGTTTTTTATCTATTTCCGCTATGGCTTCGGAAAGAGAGGCCGGCGCAGAAGAGATTTCCCGTGTGAAGAATGGGCAGGCTGTAGCGTATAACTGGGAAAATACGGACGGGCACTGGAAACTTTTGTATCTGGATGCCAAGGGAAAGATGGGGCGCTATGCGAAAAACCGCTGGGTGCAGATCGGAAGTCGTTTTTATTACTTTCTGTCTGACGGGAATGCAGCGGAGGGCTGGTTTCAGCTTGATGGAAAGTGGTACTTTGCGGAGTATGACAATAAGAAGGGAAACAAGGAGGATGCTTCGGTTGTTCTGATGGGATGGGCATCGATTCCGGATCAGAAGGGAAAGTATCACAGCTTCTATTTTATGAAAGACCAAAACGGCAGACCGGGCGGAATGGTGCAGAGTTCCGGCAGCAGTTTCGAGCCCTTTTCCGTAGAGGGACAGGAGGTTTACTTTGATAACCTTGGGTATGCCGATATGCGTACGGTAAAGACAAACGTACAGAAAATTTCCGGGAAGAGAGAGTAGGATGACAGTCAGAGTCTGTTCGGTTGGAAAAATAAAAGAAAAGTTTTATAGAGAGGCACTTTCCGAGTACGGGAAGCGCCTCTTGGCTTATTGTAAGCTGGAAATGATAGAGGTTTCCGATGAGAAGACGAAAGAGGGCTGTACGCAAGCGGAAGAGCGTCTTATTTTAGAGAAAGAAGGCAGGCGTCTTTTGGAGAAGATTCCGGAGAAGTCCTATGTGATTGTGCTTGCCATTCAGGGGGAGGAATGGGATTCTGTTCTCTTTGCAGAGAAGCTGGAGAAGCTCTTTCTATGCGGAAAGAGTGATATAACGTTTGTTATCGGAGGATCGCTCGGACTCAGTGAGGAAGTGTATCAACGGGCGGATTGTCGTTTGAGTTTCTCCAGGATGACCTTTCCGCATCAGCTTATGCGTGTCATTCTTTTGGAACAGATCTATAGAGCTTTTCGAATACAGGCGGGAGAGCCTTATCATAAGTAAAAAGTATAAAATATCCTTATTCATCTGCTGTGAAAATTTTATTTTTCCGGGGAATCCACTGGAAAATTTATGGAAAAAATGGTAAAATCGCAGCGTAGTTTGGTTCGTGATAGGGTTGATATCGTTCATCATGTATTTTCAGCACATACCCATCCAATAAAGTGAAAAGGAGGTTGACATGTTTCAGTCAGGCACGTATGTGGTTTATGGCTGTAAAGGGGTTCACAAAATTTTAGGCACGACAAGATTGAATCTGGAAGGGATTCCGAAGGACAAGGAATATTATGTTATGCAGGCTGTGAAGAAGCCGGACGGTGCGGTTTATGCTCCTGTTGAAGCGAGTAAGACGAATATGCGTTCGGTGATGACCCGGGAACAGGCGGAGACATTTCTGGGTGCGGCGGGACATATTCACGCATTGACTTGCAATACGCCGAAGCAGCGGGAGGAGAATTGCAAGGAGAGAATCAAGAGCTGTGCTCCCGATGCCTTATTACAGGTCATCAAGACGGTAATGGAGAGAAGGGAAGAAAGAGCGAGACAAGGAAAGAAGCTTACCCTTCTGGATATGCATTTTATGGAGCAGGCGGAAGATATATTGTATGAAGAGCTTGCGATCTCCTTAAGTATTTCCAGAGGGGAAGTGGAAGAGAAGATTAAAGCCTATGCATCCTAGAGTAGGGAAGTAAAGAAGAACGTGATTGAGTAAAACGACCGTGGCGAGCGTTTCGCGCGGTCGTTTTTTTGATTTTGTTTTCAGGGAAGATTGCCATACGTCCTGCTTTTTCGTATACTGGGAAGGATAAAAACGGGAGGATAGCAGTAGTGGATAAAAAAGTGGTACGGGAAGGCATTCGCTATATTGTGGTCGGTGTGATGACGACGCTTGTGAATTATATTTTCTATGCAGCCTGTGATTTTCTTTTTTCAAGGATGGGAATAGAGGCATATTTTTCCTATAAAATGGCATACGGGATTGCCTTTGTCATGGCGGTTCTTTTTGCCTTTTTTGCAAATAAATATCTTGTGTTTCAGAAAAAAGAAGGGAGTCTTGGAAAAGAACTGCTCTCTTTTTTCGGACTTCGTATCGGTTCGGGTTTGGTCTGCTTCTTATTACTGGTATTCTTCGTGGATTTTCTTCATTTTTCTCATACGATAGGCTGGATTTTGAGTTCCGTAGTCAATTTATTTGTGAATTATATCGGCAGTAAGTTCTTCATCTTCCATTAAAGAGAAAAGGAAGAGATGCGTTCATGCAAGTTGTGTGTAAACAAATTATACCTGAAAAAAAGTTTGGAATAGAGGAGTGGAAAAGATGAAAAAGAAGTGGATACGGAAAGAGGATTGCTTTGCCTTTCTATTGCCGCTGATTGCGATGCTCATTATCTTTATCGGAAAAGGAATTTTTCCGTTCGGAAAAGAAAGCTTTTTGCGAACGGATCTGTATCATCAATATGCGCCTTTTTTGCGTGCCTTTCAGGCTAAATTGCAGAGCTTCGGCACTTTTTCCTATAGCTTCGATGTGGGGCTGGGTGTGAACTTTCGAGCCTTGCAGGCGTATTACCTTGCGAGTCCTCTGAATTTTTTTGTCCTTTTCTTTCCGAAGACGCTGGTTGTGGAATACATCACCTACTTAATTGTCTTGAAGATTGCCCTTTCCGGCCTCTCGGCTTCCGTCTACTTTCGAAAGCATTTTCGGAGAAATGATTATGCGGCAACGCTTTTCGGGATGCTTTATGCTCTGTCCGGATATATTGCCGCATATTCCTGGAATGTGATGTGGCTCGATTGCATTGCCCTCTTTCCGCTTATTCTTTTGGGATTGGAGATTCTTATGGAGAAGGGCAATCCGACCCTCTATACGCTGAGCCTTGCCCTGTCCATTCTTTCCAATTACTACATCAGTATCATGATCTGTCTCTTTCTGCTTTTTTATTTTGCGGCTCTCCTGTTTTATCACGGCGTGGAAAGTCCGCAAGTCTTTGTAAGACGAGTACTGTATTTCGCTTTATATTCTCTTCTGGCAGGACTCATGGCTTCGGTCTTCCTTTTGCCGGCTATTTTTGCCTTGCGTTTTACCGCCTCTTCCAGTATTTCCTTTCCGACTACTTTTGTGCAGTATTTCACCATTGTGGATATGGCGGCCAGACTGTTTCCTTTTGTGGAAACGGAGCAGGGATTGGAACATTGGCCCAATATTTATGCGGGGACACTTTCCCTTTTCGTTCTGCCTTTGTATTTTAAAAATCCTGCAATTCAATGGAAGAAGAAATGTATTTTTGCCTTTTTTCTGCTTTTCTTCTTTCTGAGTTTTTCAATCAATGCATTGAATTTTATCTGGCATGGCTTTCACTATCCGAACAGCCTTCCGGCGCGGCAGAGCTTTATTTTCATCTTCCTGCTTCTTACGGCGACCGCGGAATGGTTTGGAAAGAGAAAGCTGAACAGCAGGAAAGACCTGGCACTGTCTTTAGCCTTATGCGTCGCTTTTGTCCTTCTATGCCAGAAGCTGATTACGAATGAAGATTTCCATTGGTCGGTTTTTTATTTGACTCTGTTTTTCCTTTTTTTGTACTACCTCCTTTTTCTTCTCGAGAAAAAGGGGATGGAGTCTTCGCTCTGCACGCTGTTTTTACTTTGCCTTTGCTTCGTGGAAGTAACACTCAATATGGCAGTGACTTCTGTAACGACCATTGATCGAAAGGATTATCTGGAAGGAAGTCGGGAGACGGAGAAACTCGTGAAGTCTATACGAACGGAGAATGCCGACTTTTATCGTTTTACAAGAGAGGACGGAAAAACGAAGGATGATGGAGCATTGATGCAGTATCCGAGCGCTTCTATTTTCTCTTCCACAGCCTATGGGGATATGTCCGATTGGTTTACTTCACTGGGGATGGAGGCCTCTACGAATGCCTATTCGATCAATGGGGCAACACCGCTTATGAAGAGTCTTCTTGCTGTCCGTTATGAAATTGTAAAGACAGAACCGAAGAATCCGAAGGAAATGGGACTGAAGTATATAGAGGGAGAAGGCGGCTATCGACTTTATGAAAATCAATATGCGCTTCCGCTAGGCTTTAGCCTCTCTAAAAAGGAACTGAATGCCTTCGATTTGCAGGCGGGAACGCCCATCTTGGTGCAGAATTCCATTTCGGAAGTGTTGGCAGGAGAAGATATCCTGTCTCCGATTCTCGGAAAAATGAATTCTTCTTCCTATACTTTTACGGTGGAACAAGCAGGGGATATTTATGTCTATGTGAACAACGCGAAAGTGAAAGATGTGAGAGCGATTTTACCCTCTTCCGAGAAGGATTTCGAGCACGTTGATCGCGGATATCTGCTTTCTTTAGGCTATCTCGAAGCCGGGGATACGGTTGAGTTACGAAGCAAGACGGAAAATGAAAGTATGGACGCAACGGTATATTCTTTTTCCTATGATACCTTGTCCAAAATCAGTGATAAGCTGATGCATCGCGGAATGGAAGTGGACCGGTGGAAAGACGGCTACATCAAGGGAAGCATCAATGCAGACAGTGATGCGGTACTTTTTACGTCGATTCCGTATGATCCGGGGTGGAAAGTGAAGGTAGATGGTAAAGAGGTAAAGACGGAAGAAAGTTTTCATGCATTTTTGGGGATTCCGCTTACGAAAGGAACGCATGATATTGAGATGCGTTTTACAGCGGAAGGTTCCCGTTTTGGCGTATTGTGCAGTGTCAATGCCTTGCTTCTTTTCCTATTACTGCTCTTTATAAGAGGAAGGCGGCAACCCTTACCGCTTAAAGCGGTGGCAGAGAGAAAGGGCGCAGTGGAAGACAGGGAGGAAAGAGAAGCGGGACAGACCAGGAGCAGACGCAGAGGAAGCAACGTTTCTCCCTATAGGGGGAAACTGCCCAGCGGAAAGTCTCGTATTCGTATATTCGAGAAAATGGATGTCAAAGAGTAGAGGAAGGCGGAGAGGAGAGAGTGATGCAGCGGGAAGAACAGAATCGTGAAAAGACAGTGGGAGAGGAGAGGATTTCTTCCTATTTAGAGGCGCTTTCTTCTCATGCACCGGTTCCGTCCGGAGGGGGGGCTTCGGCTCTTTCCGCCTCCCTTGCATTTTCTCTCCTTCTGATGGTGGGGAATCTCACTTTGGGAAAAGCGAGGTATGCCTCTTACGAAGAAAGACTTAAGAAGCGCATGAAAGAATGGGAAGAAGCCAGGGAGAAAAGCCTTTCCTTTGCCAAAGAGGATGAGAAGGCTTTTATTCCCCTTGCGAAGGCTTATCGCATGAAAAAAGAGACGGAAGAAGAGAAAAGAATCTACAGGGAAGAAATGGAGAAATGCCTGTATCTTGCCTCGGAAGTTCCTTTTCGTCTGCTTCTTTTGTGCGCGGAAGAAGCGGAGAGTGTTCTGGAACTGGCGAGAGAAGGTTCCCGACTGGCTCTGTCGGATGTGGGGATTGCGGCGTCACTCCTCTTAGCTGCGATAAGAGGGGCAGAGCTGAATGTTCGAGTGAATACGGATTTAATGAAAGAGGAGAGCAAAAAGAAGGAAAGAGAAGAGGAAGTGGAAGTAGCGATGCGTGCCTGCCATTTTTTGGAAGAGGCAGTGGAAGTAGTAGAGGAGGTCATTCTTGGAAGAGTTGAGAGGAAAAGAAATTGTTGAGGCAATGAAAGCGGAGTGTCTTGATTTTCTAAAAGAGAAGGGAGGCGTTCTCCCGGCTCTTGCGGTACTCAGGGTAGGGGAGAAAGAAGCGGATGTTTCGTATGAGCGTTCGATTAAAAAACGTTTTCAGTCTTTCGGGTTGGAAGTCAAGGATTATCATATGGAAGAAAATTGCAGTAATGCAGAATTTCAGGAAGTTTTCCGTTTCCTAAATGAGGATGCGGAGATTCACGGAATTTTAGTTTTCAGGCCGCTTCCCCCGCAGATCAATGAAGAAGAAATGCTTGAAGCGATGAAGAAGGAGAAGGATGTAGACGGGATTAGCAGGAGTAATCTGGCAGGACTACTCCTACAGGATCCGCGTGCTTTTGCCCCCTGCACTGCCGAAGCGGTGATGGAACTTTGCCGGTTTTATAAGGTTCCTCTTTCCGGAAAGGAAGTTTGTATTTTGGGACGTTCCCTTGTGGTAGGAAAGCCTTTGTCCCTTCTTATGCTCGGGGAGGATGCTACCGTGACCATCTGTCATTCGCGCACGGAAAACAGCAAAGAAATCTGTAGACGGGCAGATGTTCTGGTTACGGCGATGGGGAAAGCCAAGGCTGTCGGCTCTTCTTACTGTAAAGAAGGGGCAACGGTAATCGATGTAGGCATCAATACGGATAAAGACGGAAATCTTTGCGGTGATGTAGACTATGATACCATGAAAACGGTAGCGGAGCGTCTGAGCCCGGTTCCCGGAGGAATCGGACCGATTACCACCGCGGTGCTTGCACGGCATCTTGTACGAGCTTATCAGATGCAGACCGAGTAAATGAGGAAGATTTTACGGCATATCGTGTATTGAGCGCATGATATGCCGAATGGAGAGATAAGAAAAAGGGACGTACCGTACGGTACATCCCTTTTTCTTATAGAAAACAGCGGATACGATAAACGTCCTCTCACTGTCTCTCGGACATAAAGCTTGTCAGAATCGCGAAGCGCAGAATTACTTCTGTGTGGACTCCTCAGCAGCCGGAGTTGTCTCCTCAGCAGCCTCAGTGGTCTTCTCTTCCTTCTGATCGTCCTTCTTCTCTTCCTTAGCTTCAGTAGTCTTCTCTTCCTGAGCCTCGGTTGTCTTCTCTTCGCCCTGTGCAGTTGTTGCAGCAGCGGTAGTAGTCTTAGCACTTCCGGAACCGCAAGCAGAAAGAGCGATAGCAGCAGCAAATACAACTGGAACTAATAACTTTGTTTTTAACATATTAAATACCTCCCTTTTTTTAAAAAACATCGAGAGTATAGCCCCCTCTTTTTCAAGAGTCAATGAAAGAAAGAAAATCTTAATATAAAATACAGTAATTCATCATATTTTTTGAATTCATCTTTTTCTATTTACAAGGATAAAATACTGCACTTAATTGAATGCAAGACCCGTGCTTACTGCCTTTTCCCTACAGTTCATTGTATAATTAGGAAGCTAAGTTGACGTAAATTTTAGGAGGTAATGCTATGGGTGTTTTCCCCTTTAAGGGTGGTGTTCACCCCTATGACGGAAAAGAATTGGCAATGGATAAAGCCATTGTAAATTTGCGTCCGGAAGGGATCATGGTGTATCCCATGTCGCAACACATCGGTGCACCGGCGAAACCCATCGTCGCGAAAGGCGACAGGGTGCTTATGGGACAGAAGATTGCGGAAGCAGGCGGCTTCATTTCCGCGCCGGTTATTTCTTCCGTTTCCGGTAAAGTAAAGAGCATTGAAAAGAGACTCACGGTGGGGGGCAGTATGGTCGAGTCCATCGTCGTGGAGAACGATCAGGAGTACGAAACGGTTCCCGGCTTTGGCGAGAAGAGGGATTATACAACGCTTTCCCGAGATGAGATTGTACAGATTGTGAAAGAGGCGGGGATTGTCGGCCTTGGTGGCGCCGGTTTCCCGACTTCCGTTAAGTTATGCCCGAAAGAAGTGGATAAGATTGATACGTTCCTTGTGAATGCAGCGGAATGTGAGCCGTATCTCACTTCGGACTATCGAGATATGCTGGAAGTACCGGATAAGCTTATTTCCGGTATAAAAGTGGTTCTTTCTCTTTTTCCAAATGCAAAAGGAAAGATTTGTATTGAAGACAATAAGCCGGAAGCCATTCGTGTTTTAGAGGAGAGAGTAAAGAACGAAAAGAATATTGAAGTTCTGCCTTTACGGACAAGATACCCGCAAGGCGGTGAAAGACAGCTGATTTATGCTGCAACCGGAAGAAAGGTCAACTCTTCCATGCTTCCGGCGGATGCGGGAGTCCTAGTGGACAATGTCGATACGGTGGTTTCCATCTATGAAGCAGTTTGTGAGTCCAAGCCTTTAGTGAGAAGAATTCTTACGGTTACGGGGGATGCGGTGCAGAACCCCGGAAACTTCTATGTACCGTTAGGAACCAATTATAAAGAAGTAGTCGATGCGGCAGGCGGATTCAAAGAGGATCCGGAAAAGATTATTTCCGGCGGTCCGATGATGGGAATGCCTCTTTTTACGCTGGATCTTCCGGTGATGAAGAATTCCAGCTCTATTCTGGCATTTAAGGAAGATCAGGTTTCCAAAGAACCGGTTACCGCTTGTATCAGTTGCGGACGTTGTGTGGACGCCTGTCCCGAGAATTTGATGCCGCTTATGATGATGAAGGCTTCCTTAAAGAAAGACACGGACCGTTTTGTCCGGCTTTACGGCATGGAGTGTATAGAATGCGGCTGCTGTTCTTATGTTTGCCCGGCAAAGAGACCGCTCACACAGGGATTTAAAGAAATGAAGAGAAGAGTGAATGCGGAGAGACGGGCTAAGCAGGCGAAAGCGGCAGAAACTGCGAAAGTAGGGGGAGGTAAATCATGAAGCTTTTACAAATATCAGCAAATCCCCACATCAGGGAAGAGGGAAATTCCGCTGGCATCATGCGGGATGTTGTGATAGCGATGCTTCCTACGGCAATTTACGGTTGTTTGCAGTGGGGATTTCATTCTTTCCTGGTCGTTCTTTTGACTACACTTGCAGCGGTACTTACGGAATATCTTTATCAGAAAGCGATGAAACTGCCGGTTACGATTTCGGATTGGTCTGCAGCAGTTACGGGCATGATTCTGGCACTGAACTGCCCTCCGAATATCCCTTACTGGATTCCGATGGTCGGCTCTGTTTTTGCTATTTTAGTTGTAAAACAGCTTTACGGAGGTCTTGGAGCGAACTTTATGAACCCGGCGCTTGCAGCGCGGTGCTTCCTTTTGATTTCCTTTGCGAGCCAGATGAGCAGTTTCACGGGAGTAGGACCGGATGCCGTAGCAACCGCTACACCGCTTGCGGTTTTAAAATCGACGCCGACCGCTACGCCGGATCTTTGCGATATGTTTATCGGACGGATTCCGGGAACCATCGGAGAGGTTTCCAAGATTTGTCTACTCCTTGGCGCATTATATCTGATTATTAGGAAAGTGATTTCTCCGAAGATGCCTTTAATCTATATCGGAACGGTAGCCGTGTTTACCTTTATCTTCGGGAAGAATGGAATGAGTATGCACTATCTTCTCTCGGAGGTACTGGGAGGCGGCTTGATTTTTGGCGCCTTCTTCATGCTTACAGATTATGTTACTTCTCCCTGTACACCGATGGGGCAGATTATTTTTCCGGTTCTGGTTGGTATTCTGACGGGACTTTTCCGTTTGTTCGGCGGCTCTGCCGAGGGCGTGTCGTACGCCATCATTCTTTCCAACATCCTTGTTCCGACAATCAATAACCTGACAGTTCCCAAGGCATTCGGAAGGGAGGGAAAGTAAGATGAAAAAAGATTCCTTTATAAAAGATGCGCTTGTCCTTACCGCCATCACCCTGATTTCCGGTCTGCTTCTTGGAGCAGTCTACGGTATGACTAAGGATACCATTGCCGAAGCAATCAAAGAGAAGACCAACGCGGCTTACAAAGTCGTTCTGGATGCTGCGGATTATGATGCGGACAGTTTGAAAGAAAGCCTTGAAAAAGCAAATGCAGAGGGAAAGATTGCGGCAGACAACGGAAAGGCAACGCTTACGGAAGCGATTGTTGCAAAAGACCAGTCCGGAAATCCGGTTGGTTATGTTTTGAAAGGTTCCGCCGCAGGATACGGCGGTGCAGTCGTTGTTGTAGTCGGGGTCAGCAGTGATTTAAAGGTCACAGGTA
>JABZIV010000015.1 GCA_015258095.1 Lachnospiraceae bacterium | reverse complement strand
CTCGTATGCCCGCTTTCCAAAGACCGCCTTAATCGCTTCCGTCTCCCCGAGATCATTCAAATGGGTGGAAGTACCGTGCGCATTGATATACTGAATCTTCGAAGCGGAAAGAGAGGCATCTTTTAAAGCAAGTTCCATACACTGTGCTCCTCCGACCCCGTTCGGTGCAGGAGAGGTAATATGATAGGCATCACAGTTCGCACCGTAGCCTACAATTTCCGCATAGATCTTTGCCCCTCTCTTCAGGGCATGCTCTCTTTCTTCCAGAACGAGGATTCCCGCTCCCTCGCCCATCACAAATCCCGAACGCTCTTTATCGAAAGGAATGGAAGCGCGGGAGAGCGTTGTCGCCGGAGAAAGCGCTTTCATCGAGGCAAAGCCGCCGATTCCGAGCGGGGTAATCACGGCTTCCGTTCCGCCGCAAACCATCGCCATCTCATATCCGTCCCGAATACGGTGAAAAGCGTCTCCGATAGCATTGGAACCTCCGGCACATGCCGTCACCGGACAGATACACATTCCTTTCAGATGGTGGCGAATCGCAATTTCCGCTGCCGCCATATTGGAAATAGCCATCGGAATGAAGAAGGGGCTCACTCTCTCAAATCCTTTGGATAGCGCCTTACTATGCTCTTCCTCTATCGTCTTTAATCCGCCGATCCCGCTGGAAACAATCACACCGATTTCTTCTTCAGGAAGGCTTCCCCGGATACCGCTGTCCAGTACCGCTTCTTCCGCCGCAAGCATGGCGAACTGGGTAAAACGTGCCATGTGCTTCAACTCTCTTTTTTCAAAAACGGACTCGGGTTGGAACGCTTTGACTTCTCCGGCAAAATGCACCGAAAACGCGCTGCTGTCGAATGCCGTAATCTCCGCGATGCCGACCTTTCCCTCCCGTATCGACTCCCAGCTTTCCTTGACTGTATTTCCCGTCGGGTTCACTGTTCCCAAACCGCTTACTACTACTCGTCTCTTTTCCATTTTCTCCCTCTACATTCCCATACCGCCGTCCACGGAAAGTACCTGCCCCGTAATATAGGCGGACTCCCGCTTTGCAAAAAAGGCGACTGCATTCGCAACATCCTCTCCTTCTCCGAAACGTTTCATGGGAATCGTTCCAAGAAGAGCTTCCTTCCCATTTTCCGGCAAAACTTCCGTCATTCTGGTATGAATGAAGCCGGGACAAATCGCGTTAACCGTGACGGACCGACCTGCCAGTTCCTTCGCAAGTGACTTTGAAAAGCCGATAATCCCCGCCTTGGATGCTGCATAATTGCTCTGCCCGGCATTACCGTGTAAGCCTACCACACTGGAAATGGAAACAATTCTGCCATAGCGCTTCTTCAGCATATACCTGGAAACGGCTTTTGAAAAAAGAAATACACTCCTTAAATTCGTCATCAGCACCGCATCAAAGTCGTAAGAATCCATCTGTAAAAGCAGCTTATCTCTCGTAATCCCCGCATTATTTACCAAAACCTCAATAGAAGAAAAACGGGCAATCGCGTCTTCCACCGCTTTTCCGACTTCTTCTTCCTTTTCTACATTGGCAGAAAGGGCGAGCACTTCCGTCTCCGGATATCTTTCCTCTATCTCCGCTTTTAAGGCTTCTGCCGCCTCTTTTCCTCTTCCATAGTGCAGTACCAGATTATAGCCTTCCTCCGCCATTTTCAGAGCAATGGCCTTCCCGATTCCGCCGCTCGCCCCCGTGATGAAACAAGTTTCTCTTCCCACAGATTCTCCCTTTCTTATTTCCTTATATGCATCTTATTTCCTTATATGCATCTTATAAGGAAGACAAAAATGCCTCCACGTCTTCCTTCTTCTCCAAACTGTGTACCGTAAGCGCTTCGATTTCCTTTGCCTTCGCGACTTTCTTTAAAAATCCGGATAAGGTCTTTCCCGGTCCGATTTCCACAAATTCCCGCACACCGCTGTCCAGGAGAGCGGACAGACTTTCCTCCATGCGAACCGGCTTCTGTACCTGTTCCACAAGGAGTTCCGGAATGGACGGGTCGGAATCCGTTCTTTCCCGTCCCAGGTAATTGAACAGCACCCGGCACTTCGGCTTCGCAAACGCAATTTGCTGAAAATATCCCTGTAAAGCATTGCCCGCCGCTTTCATAAAAGGCGTATGGAAGGGACCCGAAACGTTCAACGGAATGGCTTTCTTTGCTCCTTTCTCTAAAGAAAGCTTGGAAGCCCTCTCTACAGCGCTTCTTTCTCCGCCAAGGACGATCTGTCCCGGACAATTCAGATTGCAGAGATAGACCTCTCCTCCGGCTTCTTCCACAGCCTTGGTGAGTTCCGCCTCGGAGAGCCCCAGGATCGCTGCCATAGAAGAATCAATGCCTTCCGCCGCTTTCTCCATCGCTTCTCCCCGAAATGCCACCATTTCCACTGCCGTTTTTCCGGAAAATACTTCCGCCGCTTCCAATGCCGAATACTCTCCCAGGGAAAGACCGAGTGCAAAGTCCGGATGCACCATGTTTTCTCTGAGAAGGTTTGTCATTCCCACCGCAAAGGCCACCAGAGCAGGCTGTGTGTAACGTGTCCTGTTCAGCTTCCCCTCCGGATCATAAAAAGACAGTTCTTTCAGGTCGAAAGGGAGCCGTGCCGTATTATACGGTTCGCGAAAAGCCGGGAAGGCCTCATAAAGGTCCATTCCCATTCCTTTCACCTGACTTCCCTGTCCCGCATATAAAAAAGCAAGTTTTCCCATAAACTTCCCCTTCCTTTTATTCCTCACAAAGCTCCGCCAGAATCTCTTTCACCGGACGAATCCGCTTCACCTGGCCGCAGGTCTGCCCTGCCATAAGAGAGCCCATCTTCGTATCCCCCTCAAAAACCGCTTTTCGAAGGGAACCCAGCGTAAACTTTTCGAGTTCCATTTTCTCCGCCCCTTCCTTCTCCAGGCGAAGGTACTCTCTGCTCATTGCATTTTTCAGAATTCGAACCGGCACTCCTGCGATTCTTCCGGTAACAACCGTATCCGAACCCTTTGCTTTCAGAATGGCTTCTTTATAATTCTCATGAATCGGACACTCTTCCGCTGAAAGTAAGATCGTTCCGATCTGCGCACCGATTGCGCCTAAAGTGAACACGGCTTTCAGCTGTCTTCTGTCCGCAATGCCTCCTGCCGCTATGACCGGAATATCTACGCTGTCCACAGTCTGCGGAACCAATGTCATCGTCGTCATCTCTCCGACATGCCCGCCGGACTCCGTGCCTTCCACGATGATGCCGTCTGCCCCGAGTTTTTCCATCCTCTCTGCGAGAATCGGAGCGGCTACGACCGGGAATACTTTGATTCCCGCCTCTTTCAAGGCTTCCATATAGATTCCCGGATTTCCGGCTCCTGTCGTCACCACCGGAACTTTCTCTTCTATACAAACCTGCACCATCTTTTCCGTTTCCGGATTCATGAGCATCAGATTGACTCCGAAAGGCTTACTCGTTCTCTCCCTCAGGGTATGAATCTCTTTCCGAAGCCCCTCCGCTTCCCGAATCCCTCCCGTTCCGATGAGTCCTAAAGCACCTGCCTCGGAGCACGCCGCAGCAAAAGCGCCCGTCGCAATATTTGCCATACCGCCCTGAATAATCGGGTATCGAATACCCAGCATTTCATTCAATCGCATTTAACTTTCCCGCCTCTCATAGAGAATCTCTACACTACCGAAGGTAAGACCCGCGCCGAATCCCACCAAAAGAAGTTTCGCTTTGTTCTGTAACTTTCCCTGTTCTTCCATATCCTTTAGAGCCATCGGAATGGACGCTCCCGATGTATTTCCAAAGTGCTCCATATCCTCAAAAAATTGCGCTTTATCCGCCTTCATGTGCCGGACGACATTCCGGATAATGCGGGAATTCGCCTGGTGGCAGACGACGTAGTCCACGTCCTCCAAGCGGTCACCCGTCTTCTTCAGAACCGCTTCAATACACTTCGGAATGATGTCGATTGCAAAAAGAAATACCTCTTTCCCGTCCATCAGGAGATGGTCAATTTTCTGATGTTTTCCCGCCGTTGCCCCCTGTCCGAGCTTTTCTTTCTCTTCGCTTCCGTCTTCATAAAATCCGTCAAAGGCTCCGGTATAGATGCCGGGTGCCACAATGGAGAAATCTCCGCGCGAGCCTAAGAAAGCGGCATAAAGGCCTGTGCTTTCCTCTACAACACAGGCTCCCGCCCCGTCACCGAAGAGTACTGCCGTCGTCCGATCCTCCATCTTTAAAAGACGGGATAACTGCTCTGTTCCGATGACCAGCGCTTTCTTCTTGGGCGAAGAGGATAGCAATCCCCTCGCCACTTCCAGTCCATAGACAAAACCGGAGCAAGCGGCACTGATGTCCAGACTGACACAGTCCTCTTCCGCAGACAGGCTTGCCGCAACAAGGCAGGCCATACTGGGGGTTGCGAAGTCGGAAGACATCGAGGCGACCACGATTGCACCAAGCTCGTCTCCCCGGATTCCCGCATTTTGACAAGCTTCCTTTGCCGCCCGGATGGCAAGCGTCGTTGCACTCTCGTCCTTCTCGCAGAACCGTCTCTCATGAATCCCGGTTCGGGTAAAAATCCACTCGTCGCTTGTCTCCATCATCTGTGCCAAATCGTCATTATGCACTTTCTTCTTCGGTAAAGCTCTGCCGAGTCCGATGATCTTTAATCCGCTCATCTGCCTCCCTTCCATACACTCCCTCTAAATCCTTCTATACTTCGCCAGGCGGTCTTTTCGAATCTCCTCTCCCGGCATCGCAGAATAAAACTGTAATGTTTTTTCCAATGCGGCATCCATACTCCGATAAAGTGCTTCCAGATCCTCCTGCGCGCCGCCCGCCGTCTCCGGAATGATTTCATCACAGACTCCGGCTTCTTTCAGGTCTTCTGCGGTAAGCTTCATGACCTTTGCCGCTTCATCCGCTCTGCTGCTGTCCTTCCAAAGAATGGTGGCAAAGCCTTCCGGACTGAGTACGGAGTAGATTGCATTTTCCAGCATCAGAATCCGGTTGGAAACACCGATAGCCAGCGCTCCGCCGGAACTTCCCTCTCCCGTCACAACGGCAATAACCGGAACGTGGAGACTGCTCATAAAGGCGAGATTCTTCGCAATGGCCTCACCCTGTCCATGCTCCTCCGCTTCCAGTCCGGGATATGCCCCCGGCGTGTCAATAAAGCTAATAATCGGACGATGAAATTTCTCTGCCTGCGCCATGATGCGCATGGCTTTTCTGTACCCCTCCGGGCAGGGCATCCCGAAGTTACAGAAGAGGTTCTCCTCCATGTTTCTCCCCTTCCTGTGCCCGATGAGCGTTACCGGCTTTCCGTGAAAGCGGGCAATTCCTCCATAGATGGAGTGATCCTCGTCATAGAGATGATCCCCTTTTTGTTCGAAGAAATCACTAAAGAGATGAGAAACAAAATCCTCCATGTGCGGTCGTTTCGGATGTCTCGCCAGAAAAACGCGATCTCCCGGTTCCGGCTTCTCTGCCGTGCTTAAGAGGTCCTTCTTCTCCTTTAGAAGCTTCTCCGCCTCTTCCTTCTTTCCTTCCTCCAAAAGCACGGCAATGCGTGTATCCAGTACTTCCGTTTTTTCTAAGAGCTCTCGAATCATTTTTCCTCCTTAGTCCTCATGCAGGGACAACAGCTGAATCAGGGTATCCCGCATCTCTTTACGCCCCACAATTTTATCGATAAAACCGTGCTGCTCGAGATATTCACTTCTTTGGAATCCCTTGGGAAGCTTACTGTTAATGGTCTGTTCAATCACCCTCGGTCCTGCAAAGCCGATCAGTGCACCGGGTTCTGCCAGGGTGATGTCTCCCAGTGTCGCAAAGCTCGCCGTAACCCCGCCGGTTGTCGGGTGCGTCAGGAAACTGATAAAGAGTCCGCCATGCTCGGAAAAGAGCTGAATTGCCGCTGCGGTCTTTGCCATCTGCATCAAACTGAAGATGCCTTCCTGCATTCTGGCGCCGCCCGACGCGGAGAAAATAATCAGCGGGCAGTGTTCTCTATCCGCCTCTTCCACGCCTCTGGTAATCTTTTCTCCTACAGAATCCGACATGGAACCCATCAGGAACCGGCTGTCCATCACAATCACCACAACCGGCATTCCGCCTATCTTTCCCTTGGAGGAAACAACCGCCTCTTTGAGTCCGGTCTTCTTCTCCAGAGTAAGAACCTTCTCTTTGTATTCCGGAAAAGAGAGCGGATCTCTTACTTCGATTTCCTTGTCCAGTTCCTGAAAAGTACCTGCATCATAAAGCATACTTAAACGGTAATAGGCTCCGATTGCCGCATAGTTTCCGCAATGCGGGCAAACAAAAAAATGCTCTTCCCAACGTGCACGAAGCGCTCTTCTTCCACACTTCTTACAGGCAATAAAAGCGGAAGAAATCTTAATTGGCGCCGTACTCCCGACTTTATCGGAAAGCGCTTTCTGTTTTAATTCCCTGTCTTTCACAAGGTCTATAACTGCTTTGATTGGTGATGGCATGATTTTCTCCTTATAGATAAAACCGCCTCCTTCTATGGAAGAAAGCGGTTTTGATTCCTCTTATTTCTTTAAATCATTGACATAGTTCAGGACATCCCGCACCGTATGCAACTTTCCGATTTCTCCATCCGGAATGGTTTCTGCAAGTTCGTCTTCCAGTGCCATGTGCAGCTCTACTAATGAAAGAGAATCTATTTCCAAATCTTTCTCCATATCGGCGTCCAAGGTCACCTTGTTCTCATCACAAGCCAATGTATCCACAATAATCTCTTTCAGTCTGTCAAAATCCATCTCTCTTCCCCCTTCATTCTCTCTTTCCCCTAATTGATTTAAAATATTTAAATAAATAGGTAAAAAGACTATACAAATTCTTATAATAAAAAGCAAGAGAATATTTTTTTAAGACATCTAGACTAAAAAACGCTTTAAGCAGTTTTAAAAACTACTTAAAGCGTTTTAATTATCTAGCTAAACTTTTCTGTTCTTTCCTGTTCTTTTCCGCTCTTTCCGCCTGCCGCCGCTTGATTTCCATCAAGAGAACAAAAAGCAGAATCGCTCCTCCGGTGAGAGGCACCCAGGGACTCTTCAGAATCCCCGCCAGCACATAGCATAGCACGGAAACGCTCGACACCAGCATGGCATACGGAAGCTGCGTCGTAACATGGTTCAGATGCAGACACTGTGCCCCGGCTGAGGACATGATCGTCGTGTCCGATATCGGAGAACAATGGTCTCCGCAAACAGCCCCCGACATACAGGCGGACATGGCAAGAATCATCATCGTATAATCCGTTTTCTGAAAAATCCCCACCACAATCGGAATCAGAATGCCGAACGTCCCCCAGGACGTTCCCGTAGCGAAAGATAGACCTACCGCAATCAGGAAAACAAAGGCGGGAAGCAGAACGAGCATGGCTCCGGTGCTCTTCGCCACCACGGCACTGACATAAGCCGCCGCCCCGAGACTGTCGGTCATTTCTTTCAGACTCCAGGCAAAAATCAGAATCAGAATAGCGGGAACCATCTGCTTAAAGCCTTCCGGTAAACACGCCATGGCTTCTGTAAAAGAAATGGAACGCTGTATAAAATAATACCCGAGTGTACAGAGCAAAGCGGAAAAAGACCCCAGTACGAGACCGGTCGGCGCATCCGACTGAGAAAAAGCGGTCACAAAATCGGTACCGGAGAAGAATCCTCCTGAATAAAGCATTCCGATTACACAGAAAAGCACCAGTGTAAAAACCGGGAAGAGCATATCCCCGATTTTTCCTTCCCTTTCTTCCTTTCCCTTATTCTCCTCCTCCGTCCCGTATGGACGCTCCGGTGTAGTGAAGAGATCTCCCTTCACCGCATTTCTTTCATGCACCGCCATCGGTCCGAAATCCACCTGGAGAAAAATCAGAAAGAGCATCATGCAGATGGATAAAAGGGCATAATAGTTGTAGGGAATCGTCTCTACAAAAAGCTTCATCCCGTTTTCCCCTTCTACAAAGCCGGAAACCGCTGCCGCCCAGGAAGAAATCGGGGCAATGATGCAAATCGGGGCAGCGGTCGTATCGATAAGATAAGCCAGTTTTGCTCTGCTGACCCGTGCTTTATCCGATACGGGAAGCATTACGGAACCGACCGTAAGGCAATTAAAGTAATCATCAATAAAAATCAGGCAGCCAAGAAGCATGGTGGCAAACATGGACGCCTTCCTCGTTTTAATCTGTTCCTGTGCCCAATTCCCGAAAGCACGGGAGCCTCCCGTCTTATTCAGAAGCTGTACCATCATACCTAAGATGACCAGAAAGCAGAGAATCCCTATATTCCCGGGACGGGAAAGCACGGCAAAGATGCCGTCCGTAAAGATATGCCGCATCGTCTTCTCCGGTTGATAGCCGGAAAAAAGCAGTGCACCGGTTACAATGCCGAAAAACAGGGAGCTGTACACTTCCTTCGTAATCAGAGCAAGGGCAATCGCCACTACAGGCGGCACCAATGCCCATATACTTTCCTGTACGCTTCCCTTCGCCGTCACAATATAGCCGATAAACAAAACCAAAAACACAAGCGCGAGAGCGACTCCCGAAATGATTTTTTTATACTGTTCCTTCATTTTCCCTCCTATTGTTCCCATACTTTACAAAAAAAGGAGGGTGTCTGCAAGCTTCGCTCCAGATCAAAAACCGAAATTATCATAAACAGAATGCGGAGAAAGGACTTCCTGAATAACGGTCTGCAACTCTTCGATATTTTCATCCGGAAAGGACTCCCTTGCACTCTCAATGATATCCATCTGCTCGTCCATATCGATGCCCATCTGCTGATAGGACTGAATAAATTCCTTTAAGCTACCGAAGGAATCCGCAACAGAGCGGTTTCGATTCCCGCGCAGGAGTTTCTGCAAGGCACGAATATATTTTCCCTCCAGCATAACTTGCGCCGCCTCGGCACGAATCTCCTTTTCTTCCTTATCCGTCGGAGCAATGTACCAGGACTTTTCTTTGGTCCAGCCGTATTTAATCACGAGTTTTCCCGTGACATCCCTGTAATACTGGTATCCGCCGGATTCTTCTTTCACCAGGAAACCGTCGTCCGCCTGCTTGAAAAGATTCAGCAGTAAAGTACGATCCAACACGGGAACACGAATCAGACCGATCTCTTCTCCCTCGTTGAATCCGCGCTGTTTCGCCTTCATAATGATTTCTTTTACCGCCTTCTCCGGTATACGATAGCAGGCGTCTTCCAGAGCCAGGTCCTCCACAGTCTTTCGGATAAAGTCCTCGCTCTTTCCTTTCTTTATGCCGAGATCCCACATTCCCTTGGCGTGTCCCTCTGCCTGGGCATCGATCATCTCTTCCCGAATATTGAAATTATGGTGGGAAAGAAGCGCCGCTTTTTTCACCACGGAAGAAATGTCCTCATTGGTCAGTTCAATCGCATAGCGCGGCTTGTCTCCGTGGCGAATCCCGATTCCGATAGAGCAGACATTCGGGGTATCCTTCAAGCTGTCCTTAATCTGGGCATGATCCCAGGTAATCGGTTTTCTGTCACTGTTATCCAATTGAATAAAATGGATATTACTGAACTGACGGTACTCCGTCTTCAAAATGCGATACGCCGTATCGGTCGCAAGAGAATAGACTGCCGCATAGATATTGATCCGGGGATTCTTCTCCATAAAAGAACGGAAAAGTTTTACATTCTCTCTCGCTTCTCCGGAAGACAGCTCCCTGCTGAGTTTCTCCATATCCATCGGTACAGTCGGTCTTCTCCGCATATAGACGAAGAGTTCGTACTTACTCTCCGGTATCCGTATACTCTCTTTTCCCGTTTCGTAGACATTTTCAATGTCTTTCTGTACGGCGGTCATCATATCCGTAAGTTCTTTTCTCGCATCTGCATTTTGTGCATAAGGGCAGGTCATGAGCGTCTTGATTTCATTTCCCTTCCCATTTTTCTGCACAAGGCGAATCTGTCCGAGCTCTTTTTCCTGAACAATCTCAAGAATATCCCCGGCGGTCACGGTGGCAATCTTCTCCCCTTTTGCGTTCAGAACCTGAACCGGTTTTAAGATGACGCCCGCTTCATTTCTGACTTCTTCTTCCTCCGGCGCACCGAAAATGATATCCATTAGCGACATAAGCTCTCCCTCTCTCATTCCCTAATTCACAAAAACAAATCTATTTCTATCTATTTTTCACAAGTAAAATGTAGAACATATCGTTTCTATAGAATAGTTCGACAAAGTTTTTTTACAAAATAAGTATTTTCAGAAAAAGAACACTGTTGTTTCTTTCCCATGTTATACTACCTGCGAGCATGGGAAGCAAATTCTTTGGGAGAGGAATTCCGCTTTACCCTTTTGAGTCTTTATAAGGAGAAAATCTATGGTCACAAATGATAAGGGATTCATTCCCCTGAAACACAGAGTCATCGAAGGCATTGCAAAGCTTGCCTGGCAGAATGACCTTAACGAAGAAAGTAAAGAGCGCTTAATCCATGAACTTTCCCCCGGCCCGAAGGCGGAGTTCCGTTGCTGTGTTTATAAAGAGCGTGAAATTCTGCGTTGGAGAATTCGACTGGCCTGTAATGAAAGCGCCAATCCGTTACGTCCGAGTACCAATGTCGTACAGGTTATCGATCCCGCTTGTGAAGAGTGTCCGATTTCCTCCTACTCCGTAACGGATAACTGTCGACTTTGCCTGGGAAAAGCCTGCCAGAATAGCTGTCATTTCGGTGCGATTACGATGACGGACCAGAGAGCACACATTGATCCGATGAAGTGTAAGGAATGCGGAATGTGTGCACAGGCCTGTCCCTACAGTGCCATTGCCCACCTGACCCGTCCCTGTAAAAAGCCCTGTCCGGTCAATGCTATCAATTATGATGAAAACGGACTCTGCGTCATCGACGACGAGCGCTGCATTCGTTGCGGACAGTGCGTGCATTCCTGCCCCTTCGGTGCAATCTCCACGAAAACCCTGGTCCTCGATGTGATTCAAGCCATCCTCTCCGGTAAGGAAGTCTATGCGATGTGTGCACCTGCAACGGAAGGACAGTTCGGAAAAGACATCTCGATGGGCTCGGTACGAAGCGCTTTAAAGAAGCTGGGCTTTAAGGATATGGTGGAAGTCGGTTTGGGCGGAGACATGACCGCCGCTTACGAAGCGCTCGAATGGTCGGAAGCCAGAAAAGAAGGAAAGCAGATGACCACTTCCTGCTGCCCCGCCTTCCTTCACCTCTTACAGAAGCACTTCCCGGAGCAGTACCACAACAATATGTCGGAGACGCTCTCTCCCATGGCGGCGGTTTCCCGCTACCTGAAAGCAATTCATCCCGACTGCGTAACCGTCTTCATCGGCCCCTGCATGGCCAAAAAATCCGAATCGCAGGAGATGGGCATCCGCGGAAATGCCGACTACGTTCTTTCCTTTGGTGAATTCACCTCTCTTCTCCGTTCGAAAGGCGTTAAGCTGGAGCCGGAAGTGGAGCGCTATCAGGAAGCTTCGCTTTGGGGAAAAGGCTTCGCAAGCTCCGGCGGTGTAGCCAATGCCGTAATGGAATGTATGCGGGAAAGAGGCGAAGACACAACGGATATCAAGCTCCGCCCCTGTTCCGGCGGAAAAGCCTGCGTGACGGCGCTGACCCTTCTGAAAGCCGGGAAGCTCCCCGAGGACTTCATCGAAGGAATGGTTTGTGAGGGCGGCTGTGTGGGCGGACCTTCCAGACATAAGGCGGAAAACGAGATTAAGAAGTCGAGAGAAAGCCTGCTTAGCGAAGCGGACACCAGAAAAGTCCTCGACAACCTGAAGAACTATCCTATGGATCAGTTCAGCATGATGCGAAACGAATAGAATTTTCCTATAGAACAAAAAGGAGGGTCATGTACAGCGTACATGACCCTCCTTTTTCGGGAAGCTTGGTAAAAGA
Source organism: Lachnospiraceae bacterium (assembly GCA_015258095.1). GTDB lineage: Bacteria > Bacillota > Clostridia > Lachnospirales > Lachnospiraceae > Oribacterium. The sequence continues at coordinate 29,844 of JABZIV010000015.1, read as the reverse complement.
GACGGCAAAATAGCAAACCTTCTTTATGTCGTACGGCTTCGCTCAGGAGCACGCTCCCGCTAACCTCGCCACGTAGGGGATACTAAGCGAAGCCGTACGACAATAAAAAATAAAGATTTTACTTTTTTGCCGCCTCTTTTTTTTAACTATATAAGGTGAAGAAATCCCCCATTAAGACAGACTTAAAATCCCTTTATTCACTGCCTCTTCATACTGGAAAACAGCCTGGTTGTAAGCAAGTCTTGCACTCTCAAACGTGTTTTCGGACTGGAGGGCATCCATCTCCATCCCTTCTTTCTCTACTCTGCCGAGGAGTCCCTCAGCCTGCATCCGGGTCGCTTTATCTCTCTTTAAAGCGGAGAGACGGGAATCGGTTTCCGCCTTGGTCAGCGCCAGATTCTTCTCTTCTATACTTTGCCACAAAGCTTGCAGAGAAACCCGTATTTCCTCTTTCTTCTCTTCTTTGCTTTGCTTTTTCTCCGTCCAGCCTGTGATATTCTTCTCTTTCATCCGAAGAATCTCTCCGTAGGCACTGTTCCGATCGAGCACCGCCTGAAAATCCGTTTCAAAATTTCTCCCGCTTAAGTAGTCTCTCGGGAAATCCGGAGTAGGCTCAATCACCATATTCTGATAGGTATCGATATGCCAGCCGAGAGCCAGGCCGATATTTCGCTTTATGCCGTCCAAACCGTCCTTTGCCTTCTGTAAATCCGCCTCGGCACTTTGAAGCGCGATGCGCGCCGCACTCACCTCATTCTCCGTCGCTTTACCCAGATTCTTCTCCGCTTCCGCTTTCTTAAGGCTCCCTCGCATCAGCTCTACGCGCTTCTCCAGAAGCTTCTTTCCATTCTCCGTATTCTGATAGGTAAAGAGCAGGTTCTGCATTCCGTCGGAAAGCAGCGCCTTTCCGGTCAAAAAGCCGGAACGAACGGACTTCTCCGCCTTCTTTTCCGCTTTCTGCATCTCCTTATCCGTCTTGGAAAGCTCCGTCAATGCGCTATTTGCCTCCGCAAGACTCCCGTTTAAGCCCGGAAGAATCTTTTTGCTGTTTTTCACCTTCTCGAGGGATGCGATTTCCTTCGTCAGTGCTTCCTTCATCGTTTTGTCTTCCGTGCTGTCCCGTTCTTCTTTCAGCGCATCGATGTTCTCCGAAAGTCCGTCCACAATGTCCTTTTTCTGGTCTTTCACGGCGTCACGCACGCCCTTTATCCCCTTCGTGCTCTCCGAAAGAAGGGATTGTTCCGTCTCCGCAAGACTGCTGTAGCGATTCACAAGTTCCGGCACTTCATAGAAAGAGACGATATTGTCCTCTACATTCCACTTTTCTTCTGCAAAAGCCGGGAAAGAACCAAGACAAAGAAGAAGCAGTGCGGACATAAGAGCCGGACCGCCGCCCACTCTTTCCGTCCTCTTTCCTGTAGAGAACTTCTGTCCTTTTCTCCATCCTCTCTTTCCTCTTCTCCACTCTTCTCTCATTTCGTTTCTCTTCTCCACTCTTTCCTTCTCTTCTCCGCTCTACTCTTCTTCCTTCTTACTCTGCCGTAGCAAGTCCGGCCACCCCTGCCTGATAATCGAGGTACTCTTCCGTAAGCTTCAGTTCCGCCTGCCTCTTCTGTAACACGGCGACGTCTAAGGCTGTCTTCGCCTTATCTCTCGCCTTCACGCTGACGGAACCGAGTTTCAAACTCCGCTCCGCCTTTTCATACGCCGCTTTCGCATTTGCCTCGGCAGAAACCGCCTGTTTCTTGGCATCCATGGCCTGTTTCAAGGACTGATAGCGAGAAAGCATATCCGACTGAATCTTCTCCTTTTGATTCTTTATCTTGTTCTCGAGGTCCTCCCGGTTCGCATCTCCCGTGGACAAATCCCGCTTCCGCGTATTCATCTGCAAACTGAAGTTATTCTCCAGCGCTTTCTTACTGTCTTCCGCGAGGGAAATCTGCTGCACAGCGCTCTCCTCCACGCTCGGAATCTCCGGGAACACGGGACTGGCGTCCGCTTTCCAGCCGAGGCTCACTTGCAGGAGCTCCGCGGTCTTTCGAATCGTACTTTCGTCTCCCTTTAAAGTCAGTTCCCCTGCATCAACCTGCGCCTTTGCCGTCAAAACGTCCATCTCTGTCGCCTGCCCGACCGCCTTCTTCTTTTCCGTGCTTTCCAGATCTCTCTTATTGTCCTCTAAATTCAAAGCATCAATCTGCTTCTGTAAAATGCTGTTCTCCCGGCTGATAAAAGACTTCTTCACGGTTTCAACCGTATTCTTCTCCGTCTCCATAATAGAAAGCTTGGCAACGGTCTCATCACTGCTTCCCGCGACCTGGTCAGCAGAAAAATTGCTGCTGTTGCTTTGGTACTGCATCTCTGCAAGTGCTTCCGCCACGGCATTTCCGTTTGCCGCGGAAAGTGCCTTTTCATAGGCATCTTCCACAGCCTGCCTTGCCTCTTCTACGTCGACATGATACGCGCCTCTCCGCGCATTGTCCCGGAACTGAATCCAGAGCGAGGAAACCGTAGGATTATACTCATGAACCAAATCGGGAATTTCCTCCCAGGAAATCGTGTTGTCCCGAAGCGTAGCCCAATTCTCCGCCGTTCTCTCCCTTTCATAAGAAGTCTGCTTCGGTGCAGTGTCTACATTATCCGAAAAACCATAGCGTCCTCTTGCATACACCGGCATTAGGGATAAACCCGCCACCATGCAGGAAATCGGTATGATAAGACCTTTCTTCTTCATTTTCTCCTCCAATATCAAGCAATTTCGTTTATACAGGTCGCAAAATTACAGAAAACACGCCCCCTGCCTACACAAATCTCTATTCTAATCGTATACACTATAGCACATCCTTCTCTTCGCACTTTTACATTTTTATAGCAATATTATGAAGATTCAACGTTTCTTGCCATAAAGCGCTCTGTAATACACCGGAAGAAGGAGAAGGGCAAGAACGGTAGAAGCGGTGAGTCCGCCGACATCGACCAGCGCAAGTCCCTGCATCAGCGCACCGTTCTCTCCAATCGCCATTGCCATCGGCACCATGGAAAGCACTGTCGTAAGCGTCGTCATGAGAATGGGGCGCAGTCTCGTCGCGCCGGCTTCCACGATTGCTCTGTCCAGAGACATTTCCTCCCGATACTGATTCACCGTGTCCACATAGAGAATGCCGTTGTTTACTACCGTTCCGACAAGCATCAGAAAACCGAGAAGGGAAGTCATCGAAATCGTCGCGTCAAAGAGCCAGAGAAGACCGAAGGATCCGATCATCGAGAAGGGAACCGTGGTCATAACCATGAAGCTGAAGCGCAGAGACTCGAACTGTGCCGCCATAACAACAAAGACGAGGAAAATGGCAATGGCGATCGCACGAAATAAATCGGTGAATTCTTCCCGCATATTCTGGGCGCGAAGGCCTTCCGCAATTTGTATGTCCGAGTCCAAGTGTTTCTTTACCAGTTCATCCACCTCTTTTTTGCTCTCTCGATTCGCCTTATCCGTATAACTTGCTTTTATGGTCAACTGATATTTTTTCCCCTCCCGCACAATCATCTGCGGAGAATCCGTGAAAGAAACCGTAGCGACGGAATAGAGCGGAATCTCCGTTCCTCTTGCTGTGGACAAACGGATATTTTTCACCTGTTCCAGACTCTGATAGCTGTTTTTCGGAAATTCCACCCGAACATCCGCTTTCTCTCCGTCCAAATCCATTTTCATCACCGCCTTGCCGGAGAGCATCGTATTTAAGCTCTGCCCTACCGTAATCGGGCTAAGTCCTTCGGCAGCCGCCTTAATCGGGTCGACTTTAATCCGGATGAGCGGTGCCGCATTTTCCAAACTGGAATGAATCCCGGTAAGACTGTCCATCTTCTGCATAGCGGAAACAAGGGTGCGACTCGTCTCCTGTAAATTCTTCAGATTCGGTCCTTCGAGAATGACCTGGTAGCCTTCCGTTGCTTTTACGTCATCCCTGCTCGCACCGAAACTGGCGTCGCTCACCGATTCCACGGAAATCACTTCGTTCGGTCGCTTCTCCAGGATTCTCTCCCATGCCCTTGCCTTTTCCTTGGTCGACACGGCGCGTTTTTTCTTCAGATAAGCGGTAACTTCCGAGCTACCGTCGCTCCCGTACAATGCGGCGAAGCCCTCTCCTCCTCCGGAAATCGTGGTATAGCGATCCACATCCGGATCTTTCGCTACCATTTTCTCAATCTCCCGAATCGTTTCCTCTCTCTTTTTAAAATTCAGTCCCGGCTTCTGTGTAATCGAAATTTGCACCATGCCGCTATCGATATCCGGCATCAATTCGGAACGAATCTGCGTAGAGAGAAAAAGGGAAAGGAGCAGAATCAAAGCCGTCGTAAGCGCTACCGCCTTCTTATGTTTTAAAAAACGGGTAACTGTATGCCTGTAGCCGTCCTGTAAGACCCGTACCGCCCTATAGGCTAGCGCTTTATCCTTTTCCTTCGGCTTATAGAGGGTAAAGCAAAGGGGAACAATCGTCACTGCGGAAAGGAGAGACGCCACCATACAGAAGACGATGGTGAAGCCGAGCGGTTTAAAATACTGTCCCGAAATCCCCTTCAAAAAACCCAGCGGCAGGAAAACGACGCAGGTGGTCAAAGTGGAACCGAATACGGAATCCCCCACCACCTTAACTGCCCGAATGGCCGCTTCTTTACGACTGCTGCCTTCTTCTTTTAATTCCTCCATGGCACGGAAAGAGGCTTCCAGTACAACAATGGAATTGTCCACCATCATTCCCACGCCAAGCACCAGTGCAGACAAGGTAAGCATATTCATACTATACCCTTGGGAGTACATAAACACGACCGCCCCGAGTATCGCAATCGGGATGGAAGATCCGACAATCAGGGAAGCTTTCCAGTCTCCGAAGAAGAAGAAAATGATAGCCATGGAAATCACGACCGCCATAATCATCGTTTGGAAAACACTGGAAAGGGAAGAGCGAATGCTGTCCGCATTGTCCTGCACGATATGCACGGACAAATTGGGATTCTTCTTTTCCAGTTCGGAAAGAACACGCTTCACATCCTTGCTCATCCCGATGTCGGACCCGGCCTGTGTTTTCTTTAAGCCGAGACTCACCGTGTCCTCTCCGTTGTATCGCCCGATACTGTTCTTCTCTTCCAGGGCGGGTCGCACCGTGGCAAGATCTTCCAGATACAGGGTGTTTCCCGTTCCGGTGAGAATGGGCAGTTTCCGAAGAGCCTGCACGGTACTGTACTCTTCCGAAACGGAGAGGGAGAGTTTCTGTTCCCCGTAAGAAGTACTGCCTGCCGGATAGGTGAAGTCCGAAGCCTTGATCATGTTGATGATGCTGTCCATATTCAGATGGTACTGGAGAAGTTTTTCCTCCGACAGTTCCACACGAACATACTGCGCCTGTCCGCCGGAAAGACTGACGGACGCTACCGAAGTCAGTTTCTCCATCTCCGGTTCAATCGCATTTTTTACATAATTATAGAGATTCGGCTTGGTTTTATCCGAAACGGCAAGAACCATTCCCGACTGAGAATTCAAGTCAAACTCCATATAGGTCGGCTCTTCCGCCTGCTCCGGAAGGGTCGACTTCAAGCCTTCCAATTTCTTTTTTAACTTATCATACGCCCGATCCATATTCGTTCCGTACTGGTAGCGAACCACAACCATAGAAACATTTTCCATCGAACGGGACTGTACTTCCTGCACATTCGGAAGCACGGAAACCTCTTCCTCAATCGGTTTCGAAATCAGTTCGTCCACATCTTCCGGCGCTGCACCCGGATAAGTGGTCGCCACAATCATATACGGAAAGTTCATATCCGGAAGGAGTTCCATCTTCATCGTCGTGAACGCGATAAAGCCGAAAAAAACCAGGGAAAGCACCGCGAGAAAGGTGGAAACCGGTCTACGAAGAACTAACTTACTTAAATAAACCATGTTCTATCCTTTCTCCACGCGCACTTTCGCACCGTCATACATCTCATTGTTCCAGGAAGAGATCACCTCTTCGCCTTCTTTCAATCCGGATACGACTTCCGCCTTCTCCTCTCCCACCAGGCCGAGAGAAATACTCCTCTTACGGAGAACCCCTTCTTCTCCTTTTCCTTTCTCGAGAACATAAACAAAAGGCTCTTCTTTTTCATAGTAAATCACGTTTAAAGGAATGGTCATCACCATGGAACGGCTCTCCTTGACGAGGCTCAGCTTCACTTTCGTTCCTTCCGGAAAATGCACATTCTCCACTCTTGCTTTCACCGGAAAAAGTCCTGTTTCCGGCACGATGACGGAAGAAATCTCGGTGATGCTGCCGCTATAGCTCTGCTCTCCTTTTTCCACCGTGATTTCCTGCCCCGGCTGTAAGTTTTTCATGAGTTCATCCGTGACGGAAAAAACGACCTGCTCCGCACCGTCTCCAATGACGGAAAGAAGCTGTGTTCCCTGCGGCACGAAGGCCCCTTGCAGAAGAATACTGTTTTGCAGAACCCCGTCCGTAGGCGAAACGATATTTGCAAACTCCACCTGGGTGTCATAGTTCAATTTGGCGGCTTTCACCTGCGCACTGCTTGCCTTCGCCTGTGCATCCACCGTTTCAAACTCCTGCTGGGATACGTCTCCCGCATCACGAAGAGCGGCAAGCCTGTTCCTGCTTTCCACTGCCGCCTGTTCCTGCGCCTTCGCCTGTTCCAGACTGTACTTTGCGGCATCAATCTGTTTCTGATTGTCGAGGAGGGCAATCTTCTCCCCCGCCTTCACCGTATCTCCATTTTCTTTATAAATAGAAAGCACTTCTCCCGAAATTTTTGAAATCAAACGATACTCCGCACTTGCTGTCATCGTACCAAGCAGCTCCGTCTTCACGGCAAGGTCTTCTTTCTCCGGCGTAAGTACGGTCACGCTGGGCAATGCTTTCTTTTCTATCTCCTCTTTCGGTTTGGAAATCCTTCTCCAAACAAAAAATAAAACGAAAGCAAGCAGAAGAACCGCTGCAATGCGCTTTCCCTTTTTCTTCATTCTTTTTGCTCCTCTCCCCGGAAAATTTCCTTTCTTCTTATTTAAGGAAGGAAAAAACTATACGACTCTATCCTACACGATTTTAACCCTGTATTAAAAGAGGTATTTTCTCTATTTTCTTTCTAAAGCAAAGCTTTACGAAAGGGGAAGCGCAAGGAAATCATAAGGATTATTTTCTTAAAAATGATTCCAAAAACAGAGTTGACCTAAAAATTTTTTATATCTTACGATTTTCTTACGATTAGAAAGGACAAACTTGAGCAGTTTTTCCAATTAAATTTTAAGTTTTTGAGGTCTGTTGAACGAATCCGATATTTTTTAATAAAGTTTATTTTATATACACCATAAATCAGTCGTTTTGCATCTCAGATTTGTTTTAGAATTTGAATTTATTTCCTTGAAATAAGTATAATTTATGGTAAAGTGTCGATAAATAAATGAACTTAAATTTTATAAGGGAGAAGAAGATGATGAAAGCGAAGAGACAGATTCTGTCCCTCTTGCTTGCTCTCGTTATGGTATGGCAAGGTTTTTCCTTTGCCCATGCTGAGGGGAGTGGCAGCACAGGGGCAAGTGTTGTAACAAGCGGAGCAGGAAGCACGGAAGTGACTTCTTCCTCAACTCTTTCTGCACAGGGAGGTGCAGGAACACAGGGCGGTGCAAGTGCAGCATCTACATCCGCATCGGAACCGCAGGAAATTCAGGATGGTCTGAAGAATGTGCAACTGCTTTTGGATGGACAGCCGATAACAAACGGGACGGTAATTCCAAACTACAAGTTGTTGCAGTTTAAAGCGACGATTGCCGTAAAGGATAAGAATATTCATTCCGGAGACTATATCACCATTCAGCTTCCGAAGGAGTTGAAATCCGACAATGCGACTATCGATATCAAAGGAGAAGGCGGAGTCAGCCTGGCAACCGGTATCTATGACGCCGGTACAAGAGTGATGAAGATCATCTTTAACGAGCACGCGGAAAACTACAGCGGCGCTGACGGCTCTGTATTTTTCAATGTAGCCATCAATACCGAAGTACAGAAGGAAAGCAAGCAAAGCAAACTGGAAGTTGCGGTGAACGGTGTTACCGTACTCTCTCGGGACATCAAATACGAAGTCGTTATCAAAGAAAATGCACCGAGCTTCTGGAAGAGCTCTGATCCAACGCTGAAGTACGTTGTGGACAGCGAAGGAAATACCCATGCTCTCATCCATTACATCATTACCATGGATGCCAGAAAAATCAAAAGGACGGCAGGCGCCACCAGTTTAGAAAACGTAGTCTTTACCGATACACTGGCAAGCCCTGCACTGAGCTACTTCGATGTAAAGAATCACTTGACCAAACTTTCCGTATCCCCGGCTGTAGCAAATGACTATGCCCCTGTCGCAAGAAAGGGAAAGTGGCGTTCCGGAGAAAATGTGAACGGCGTATGGGTCAATGCGGCAACGGACGAAGAACCTAACCGCGGAAAGAACTGGAGTCTTCGAAACGCAAACGATGAGACGAAGGCATCGGAAGTCCTCAATTTCGTTCCGAACTACAGTGCGGACGGAAGAAGCTTCACCTTCAACATCGGACACATGGATCTGACCGACGGCTACATCATCAGCTACTATGTGGAAATCAATGAAGCAGCGGTGAACGGTACAAAATACTACAATAAAGCAAAACTCACCGGCGTCAATGTTGAAGAAAAAGAGCAGGAAAGACAATTCCTTGTCCAGGAAGCCGGCGGCTCTTTAAGCGGAACCAGCTTCAAAATCCAGGTTCACAAAAAAGGCGATGACGGAGAATTTTTACAGGGCGCAAAATTCGAACTGAAAAATACGAAAAACGGATACACGAAGACCGCCGTATCCGATGAAAACGGTATCGCAGACTTCACAAACGTGCTGAAATCCGACTATACTCTGACGGAAGTACAGGCACCGGAAGGATATGAACTCGACTCTACACCGATTCCCATTTCATCGGCGGATATTGCGGCTTCCATCGCTAACAATGCAACAGTTTCCAAGGAAGTCATCAACAAGAAAGATACACCAAAGTTTAGAAACATTTCCGTAAAGAAGGAGTGGGTACTGGATACGAGCCTCGCTGCTACGAAGCCGGAGAAAGTTTCCGTATCCGTCTTAAAGAACGGCGTAAAGGATGAGAACTTAAAGGTAGAATTATCCGCTGCAAACGGCTGGAAGGCTTCTTTCTCCAATCTGCCGACAAAGGATGCAAGCGGAAACCCGATTCAATATAGTGTTGCGGAAGATGAAATTTCCGGCTTCAATCCCGCCATCTCCGGTACAGCGGACTACGGCTTCACCATCAGTAACTACAACGGTGGCAGAGTGGTTATCCCCGTAACGAAGATCTGGAGAGGAAACGGAACACATCCTTCTACCTTAAATGTTCAGCTTTTCGCAAACGGAGAAAAAGTTTCTACCTATACTTTAAGTAAGGATAACGGTTGGCAGCATCAGTTCGATATGCCGAAGTACGATCAGAACGGAAGAGAAATCCGCTATACTTTAACGGAAGATTCCGTTCCCGGATACACGGCAAGCACAGAAAACGATGGCAGCACCGGTTACATGAACGTCTTCATTAACACAAAGAATACGCCAAATCACGGCGGAACCACACCGGGAAATCCCGGTGGAGGCGGAAGTCAGCCTCGCGTTCCCAGCCAGCCGAATACCCCGCCGACAAAACCGGGTGAAGTCCTTCCGGCAAACCGGGAGACGACCGCTCAGAGTAGTCCGGTAGAGGGAACAACGGGAGAGGGTGCCGTACTCGGTGCAGACCGTGATCAGGCTGCAAAGAACCCGTCCGGTAAAGTTCTTGGCGCAAAGCGCGGAAAGACGAAGACCGAAGATACGAGCTCCGCTCCTCTGCACTTCCTGCTCTTCACCATGGCTGGACTCGGCTTCTGTACTACTCTTCTCTTAGAGAAACGCAGAAAGAAGAGCAATCGATAAACGAGATACCGACAGCACACGAGCAATACTCGTTAAGAAGGATAAAAAAGATGTTGCACGATTCCTGTGTAACATCTTTTTTTATCCTTCCTCCTCCCTTCCTTCAAAATTTTACTGTACTTGCATAAATGCAATTTTTTCAGTAAAATGACATGGTCTTTGTATACAATATAAAGCAGAGATACAGAAAGCGAAGACAGCGGATTCTAGAGAGGCGGCGTAAAGAAAGTTTATGGAAGAGATCGAATTACAGGCTCACGGAAAAATCAATCTTGCCCTGGACGTCCTTGGAAAGCGCAGTAACGGCTATCATGATGTACGGATGATCATGCAAAGCGTCGGACTCTCCGATACCGTACTCTTACGAAGAGAAAAGCAAGACGGAATTCGCTTACGCTGTACGGATTCTTCCCTTCCGACCGATCGACGAAATCTTATGGTGAAAGCCGCAGAACTTCTGTTTCGGGAGTTTTCCCTCGAGGGCGGTCTCTACATGGAACTCCATAAGCGGCTTCCGGTATCTGCCGGTATGGCAGGGGGATCTACAGATGCTGCCACTGTCCTGAGAGGTCTTAATATCCTCTTCTCCCTTTCTTTGAGTGAAAAAGAACTGGAGAAACGGGCGGTGCAGCTTGGCGCGGATGTTCCGTTTTGCCTCCACCGGGGAACATACCTCGCAGAAGGAATTGGAGAGAAACTCACGAAACTGCCTTCTCTTCCGCCCTGCTGTATGCTTCTTGTGAAGCCCCGTTTTTCTCTTTCCACCAAAGTAATCTACGAAGAGCTGGATAGGAAAGACGGTAGCACGCTTTCCCATCCTGATGTAGAGAGTATCCTTCACGCACTGGACACAGGCGATTTAAAAGGGATTTGCTCTTATGGAGGAAATGTTCTGGAAGCCGTGAGCATTCCGATGCAGCCGGAGATTCAGCGCATCAAGGACTTCTTTCTGGAGAAAGGCGCTCTCCTTTCCTTAATGAGCGGATCGGGTCCCACCGTTTTTTCTATTTTCCCGAAAGACGAGCAGCATAGAGCAGAGGGGCTTATAGAGGAATTAAAGAGCAGTACGCTCTCTCCTCTTCTGGAGAACGTGCAACTTTCTTTCCCCGTACAGGAAGAGGATTCTTGTTCATAAAAAGCGTAAAGCTTTCCTTTCCAGCATTCCATTCAAATACAAAGACAAAGGAGGTTTGTATGAGTAGTGATTTCACCATCAACATGAACGAATATCTCCCGCTCAGGGATTTGGTCTTTAATACACTGCGGCAGGCGATTCTAAAAGGAGAATTAAAACCCGGAGAACGCCTTATGGAAATCCAGCTTGCGGAAAAGCTCGGTGTTTCCCGTACACCGATTCGGGAAGCGATTCGGAAGCTGGAACTGGAGGGTCTTGTGCTGATGATTCCCAGAAGAGGGGCGGAAGTCGCAAAGATTTCCCATAAGTCTCTACAGGACGTTCTGGAAGTCCGCGGTGCTCTGGAAGAACTGGCTACCGACCTTGCCTGCCAGCGCATCACCGAGGAACAGCTTCGAGCCCTCCGGGAAGCGGAAAATCACTTTAAATCCGTTGTGGAAAAGGGAACGGAGATGGAGATTGCCGAAGCCGACGAAGCTTATCACGACATCATTTACAACGCGACAGGAAACAAACGACTGATTCAGATGATTAACAATCTTCGGGAACAGATGTACCGCTATCGTTTGGAGTATATCAAAGACGAGGCGCAGCGCGGAACATTGATTAGCGAACACGAAAAGATTCTCGAAGCCATCCGCATCCGCGATATCATCCGTGCGAAAGCTTTGATGAAGGAACATATAGACAATCAGGAACTCACGGTTTCCAAGAATCTGAATGCCGCGGAAGAAAAGATTCGGGAAGACGGCGGAAAGCACGAGAGATAGTTTAGAACAAGCGGAAAAGCAGTTTGGAAAGGAGCCGTAAATGAAGAAAAAGATACTTATCCTGGCGTTCGTCGCACTCGCTCTTCTCGCCTGCGGGAAGAAGAATACGACGGAAACAAAGAAAAATACGGAAAGCACGACTGAGGTAAAGGTCGGCGAGGACGGGGAGAAAGAAAGCAGTAAGGGCACGGATAAAGCAAAGAAAGAAGAGAAAGAGTCGGAAAGCACTGCAAAGGGGAAGGAATCCGGCGGAAAAGAGCGAAAGGATCTCACCGTAATCAGCGGAACCATCACGGATGCCGCCATGAATACGGTAAGCGTAAAGGGAAAAGACGGGAAAGACTACGAACTGAACAAAACCGGTAAAACGGATATTTCCGGACTCTCCCAGGGAATCGAAATCGGCATCCCCGTCGAGGTTACCTTCGATAAGGATATGAATATTATCTCCATGGTGGACCCCGGAAAATAAGGCGCCGGCGCCTTTATAGCGCAAAGAACGGATTCGCGTATAAAACAATAGAACGCGTCACGGAAAGTACGCATGGTACATAAAAAAGAGGTCTGCAAGAAGGGAATCTCTCTTCTTGCAGACTTCTTTTTTTATTTCTTTTGTTTCTTTTGTTACTTTTATTTCTTGTGTTGCTTTTCTTTCTTTGTTGCTTTTCTTTTTTCTTTTTATTTCTTTAAGCAGAAACGCTCTACCAGGCTATTCATGATATTCGCCTGTCCGGAAAGCTCTTCCGATGCCGCCGCAGACTCTTCCGCCGTCGCGGAAGTTGCCTGTACAACGGAAGAAATCTGCTGTAATCCCTGGCTTAAAGACTGCACCCCTTCCGATTCCTTCTCGGAAGACTTCGAAATCTTCTCAATCAAAGCATTGACCTTATCGGTATTCGTTGATACGGATTGCAAAGAGCTTGCGGTCTCTTCCGTAATCTTTGCCCCTTTCTGTACCGCTTCAATCGTTTCTTCTATCAGATTTCCCGTATTCTGCGCCGCTTTTGCGGACTTCTGGGCAAGGTTTCCTACCTCATCGGCTACAACGGCAAAGCCCTTTCCGGCTGCGCCGGCACGTGCCGCCTCAATCGCCGCATTCAAAGACAGAATATTGGTCTGGAAGGCAATGTCATCAATGGTCTTGATGATCTTACTGATTTCATTGGACTTCTCCGTAATGTCATGCATCGCTTTCTGCATTTCCAGCATTTTTTCATTGCTCTGGATTACGGCATCTGCCGCTTCTCCCTGCAAGTGGAATGCTTCTTCCGCCATACTGGTAGAATTCCGGATTGCGGAGGAAATGTCCTCCATATTTGCGGAAAGCTCCTGCACGGAGGAAGCCTGCTCCGTCGCCCCCTGAGAAAGGGTCTGTGCTCCCTGGCTTACCTGCTCGGCACCGGCAAGAACCTGCATCGAGGAGTTCTGTACTTCCAGAAGGGTCTTATTCATCTCATTCTGGATTCCCACAAGGCTCTCCCGAAGCGGCGCATAGACTCCCATGAAGTTCTCTCCATCGATTTCCTCTTTAAAATTGCCGACCGCCATCTCCCCAAGATGCTCCCCGAGCGTATCGACAACCGATTTTGTACGGGCAATCATCTCGGAGAGACTCTCCGCCATTTCCCCGATTTCGTCTTTTCTTCTATAGTTCAGTTCTACATCAAAGTTTCCTTTTCCGAGTTCCTGTCCTACGTCGGAAATCCGCTTCAAAGGCTGTAGGGCCTTACGGATTCTAAAGAAGTTCATAATCTGTACCACTACGAATAGTACAAACTCTGCAAGGATAAGAGAGAATAAGAGGGCATTCTTCTCTTTATCAAAGTTTCCGAGCGTCATCGCGGTCTGTACCCACCAGTTGACACCCTTGATTTCCAACGGTACAAAATATCGTGCCTGTCCATCCCTCTGGAAGAAGGCCTTTCCGTCTTTCATCTTGGAAACCAGTGCGTCTCCATACTTCTTTCCGATGAGATCCCCCAGATTATGCCCTTTGGCATCCGGGTTTGTACTATATACGAAATTGTTCTCGGCATCCAGAACATCAAAAAAGGCATTTTCATAACCGAGGTTTCGCATATCCAGCTCATTGAAGACCTCCGCTGAAATTTCCGTGGAAATCACGCCGTAGAACTGTCCGTCTTTCACGACGGGAGACAGCATATAGAAACTGCTCTTCCCGCTGGTCTCATTCAGTGCCGGTATGGTTGCTACCGCCTGCATGGTCTCTTTTGCCTTTTTATACGATTCCGTTTCTGCAAACTGTGTGTACGGAATATAGTGCACCTTCTGGTCGTCTGCGGAAATATAGAAGGAATAATCCGGGTTGTTCGAAGAAAAAGCATTTTTCTCTAAGAACACCCCTACCATCTGTACACCCTTATTGTTTTTCTCATAATAGCGAATGGTATTGATGAGGTAGGCCTCCTCGTTTGATTCTTCTATAGAGAGATTCCCGGAAAAATCTTCCACCTGGCTGAACTGTTGCAAAACAACCTTCTGCCCTTTGGAAGCATCCACCGCTGTAGCTTCTCCGCTCTTTCCCTGTAAACCGAGGACACTTTCCGAGAGAGATTCTTCCATCGAGCTGATACTCCGTGTGATTTCGTTCACTCTTCTCGCATTCAAAGAAGAAAGAGCCTGCATATTCTGCTCATTCTTCTTATCAAAAGCCTTGCTCGCCACAGAGAGGATATAGAAGTCCATCAGAATGAAAAGCACCATCATAATCACACTCAACGTCAGTGAGATTCTCGTGCTTAAAGAGATGAATTTCTTTCCGCCAGTTCTCTTTTCCTTAACCGCCTGTTTCTTCTCTTTCTCTTGCCTATTTTCTGTTGTCATTTTTCACTCCATCTCTACAAAATCTTCTCCAGTTTCTTTATCGGCGGTCTTTATCCTGATTATAAATTCTATCTCATACTTCTTCGTTCTATTTTTCGTTCTATTTTTTTCGGAGGGAACGGCACAAAAAAAGAGCCGCAAAACAGCTCTTTTTTTCAAAACGAATATTGCCCGTAAAGCTTACGATATCTCATCTTCCTCTCTCATAGAGGACGATCTGACCGCCTTCCCTCGTCTCCGGGATACAGATCAGCCTTTGGTTTCTCGACCCCCGGAAGAGAAGCGTAATGTCTTTCTCCGCTTCCACGAAGCGTCCGTCTACCAGCACCGTAATATAGGAGAAAAGTTCTTCCACCTCTTTCTTCTCCTCCCCCTCCCGGGACAGAAGTTCTTCATAAGTATAGCCGGAATAACACCAGATATCTTTCTTCGGAAGCCGCGCTTTCACCTTCCGAAGAAAGGGGAGCAGTCCATGCAGGTTGACCGGTACTAGCGGCTCTCCGCCTAAGAGGCTCAAGCCCTGAATCTCTTCCCTCGAGAGGGCGGAGAGAAGCTCTTCTTCTACCTCTTCTGTGAAAGGTGCACCATATCGGTAATTCCAGGCGATTTCATTGAAGCAACCCGGGCAGGCATGGGGACAGCCCGAAACAAAGAGACTGACCCGCACCCCCGGTCCGTTCGCCACATCGAAATTTTTGATTTCTGCATAGTACATGGTTTCTTCCCCTAAAAGATAAGACTATACAAATCATGTGGAAGCATAATTTTATGCGCAGAAATAAAGTCTACAGGTGAAGTACCCGATCCTTAATCTCCTGTGTTCTTCCCTGATTCCAGAACTGGGTACCGATGTAGCCGCAGGTTCTTCTGGCAACGGAGAGGAGATCCTGGTTCATATTTCCGCAGTTCGGACAACGCCACTGGAGCTTTCCGTAACTGTCCTCCACAATCTGAATCTCTCCGTCATAGCCGCAGGCGCAACAATAATCGGACTTGGTGTTCAGCTCCGCATACATGATGTTCTCATAGATAAACTTCATCAGGCTCAGCACTGCCGGAATATTGTTCTGGAGATTCGGTACTTCCACATAGCTGATAGCACCTCCCGGAGAAAGCTTCTGGAAGTCCGCCTCGAAGGCAAGCTTCGAGAAAGCGTCAATTTTCTCGGAAACGTGCACATGATAGGAGTTCGTGATGTAGTTTTTATCCGTTACTCCGGGAATGATGCCGAAGCGCTTCTTCAGCGCCTTCGCAAACTTATAGGTCGTGGATTCCATCGGCGTTCCATAAACGGAGTAGCTGATATTCTCCTCCTTTCTCCACTTCGCACAGGCATCGTTCAGCTTCTCCATCACTTTCAGGGAAAATGCTCTGCCTTCCTCCGTGGTATGGGAAACGCCGAGCATCCGTACGCACATCTCATAGAGACCGGCATAACCGAGGGAAATCGTACTGTAGTTGTTGTAGAGGAGCTTATCAATAGTCTCCCCCTTCTTCAAACGTGCTAGCGCACCGTACTGCCAGAGAATCGGCGCCACATCGGACACCGTCCCGCGAAGACGCTCATGGCGAAGGCGAAGGGCTTTATGGCAAAGCTCGAGCCGCTCATCCAGAATCTTCCAGAACGCCTCTTCCTTTCCTTCCGAGGAGCAGGCAACATCCACAAGGTTGATGGTGACTACGCCCTGATTGAAGCGGCCATAATACTTATGCTTTCCGCCCTCCCCGAGCCCTTCCTTATCTTCCGTCAGGAAAGAACGACAGCCCATGCAGGGGTAGACGTCTCCCCCCTTATACTCTTTCATCTTCTTTGCGGAAATATAATCCGGCACCATCCGTTTTGCCGTGCACTCTGCAGAAAGCTCCGTAAGATAGTAATAGGGAGAATTTTCATGAATATTGTCTTCATCCAGCACATAAATCAGTTTCGGGAAAGCCGGCGTAATCCATACACCCTTCTCATTCTTCACCCCCTGCATCCTCTGCCGGAGCACCTCTTCAATAATCATCGCAAGGTCATCCCGAAGCGGGCCTTCCTCCACCTCATCCAGATACATAAACATCGTAACGAAGGGAGCCTGTCCGTTACAGGTCATGAGCGTAATCAGCTGATACTGAATGGTCTGGATTCCGCTTTTTATTTCTTCCTTCAACCGACGGTTCACAATCTTATCAATGATGGCATCCTCCATCGGCTCTCCCGTCTCTTTCCGCTCCTCTATCACGGCTTCCCGAATCTTCTTTCTGGAAATGTCTACAAAGGGAGCCAGATGAGAAAGGGTAAAGGACTGTCCGCCATACTGATTCGAAGCAACCTGCGCCACAATCTGCGTAGTCACATTGCAGGCGGTAAAGAAGCTGTGCGGCTTTTCAATCATGGTCTCCGAAATCACCGTTCCGTTCTGGAGCATATCTTCCAGGTTGATGAGATCGCAGTTATGTTCTTTCTGCGCATAGTAATCCGAGTCATGAAAATGGATAATCCCCTCCTCATGCGCATGCACGATATCTTCCGGAAGGAGCAGACGCTTCGTTAAATCCTTGGAAACTTCTCCTGCCATATAATCTCTCTGCGTAGAGTTGATCACCGGGTTTTTGTTGGAATTTTCCTGCTTTAATTCTTCATTGGCCTGATCGATCAGGGCTAAGATGTCCTCATCGGTAGAGTTCGCCTTACGTGCCATCTCTCTCTTATAACGGTAACGCACGTATTTCTGCGCCACCTCGTAACCGCGCATCTCCATGATGGCGGTCTCCACCATATCCTGGATTTCTTCTACATTTACCGCATAGGTTTTACTCTGGATCTTCTTCGCAACGCTGTCTGCCGCAGCCTGAATCTGTGCCGCATTCAGCTGATAGATGGCATCCACTTCGTTGTTTGCCTTCTCGATGGCGTGAATAATCTTCGACAGGTCAAACTTCACTTCCTTGCCGTTTCGCTTAATGACATTCTTCATGAGTAAAACTTCCGCTTCCATACTTCCCCCTCAGCCTTTATTCATACGTTTCCACCCTTGCTTGGAACGAGCCGCTGTGCGCCTTCGCGCCCCTTCTCGCCCTGCATCGGAATTGTTTTTAAAATAAAACAGGATATTGTTTCATTTAAGAGTCTACACACTATATATTGTGTGACGCTCCCTATCATACGACAAATCAGAGGGATTGGAAAGCGAAATTTACAGAAAAATCCTTACAAAAAAAGAGGGAGAGAGGAGGCCGTTTTTTGTGCCTTCTCTCTCCTTTATATCCGTTGTATACAATCCTATTCTGCTAGTTCTATTCGTTCTGTAAAATTCTATCCGCTCCCAATAATTCCGTTCAATCCCGAAAGAAATTAATCGGATTATACTCTTTCTCATTTTGAATGGTGCTTCCCTCTTCATGCCCGGGAAAAACCACGGTATCTCCCGGAAGAACAAAGAGCTTCTTCCGAATGCTATCTATAATGGCCGTCTCACTTCCGCTGTACAGGTCTGTCCTCCCGTAGGACTCATGAAAAAGGGTATCTCCACTAAAGAGATAGGGGGGATTCCCGTCGATAAAGAAGCTGAGAGAGCCTCTCGTGTGCCCCGGTGTCGCAAGCACTTTCCACTCCTCTCCAAGAAGAGAAAGCGTATCGCCGTCCTTTAACGGAAGGAAATCCCGAATCTCTACGGCATCCTCCGGCTCCGTCCCCGACATATTGTACTTTCCGTTCGAAAGGAGCTCCCGCTCCGCTTCCGCAGCATAAAGCGGTATCCCGTACTTCCGAAGTAGCGCCGGCACTGCCAGAATATGGTCATAGTGCCCATGGGTAAGCAAAATGGCACGAGGTTTCAGACTCTCTTCCGTCAAAAAAGAGACGATGCGCTCCTCTTCCGCGCCGGGATCGAGAATGACCGCCTCCCGGCTGTCTTCCCTATACACAACATAACAATTCGTTCCGATCAGGCCGACCGGAATGCACTTTACCTTCAGCATCTCTTCCCTTTCTATCCCTTTCCTCTCTCGATTTCATACACGCCCTGAATCTTCCGGAGCTTTCCGATGATGGTATCCAACACTTCTTTGTTCGGCACGTCAAAAGTCAGGAGGATAGTCACCTTTCCATTTTTTCCGGAATGGGTATTCATGCCCTGAATGGTGATGTTGTCATCCGCAAGTACTTTCGAGATATCCACGATCAGACCGACACGGTTGTTCGTGAAAAGCTGAAGACCGGTTGAATAGCTCTCTCCATTCCCCGGATTGCGCTCCCACTCCACTTCGATTCTTCTTGCCTTCTCGTCCTCGGAGAGATCCATGATATTGATACAATCCGTACGATGCACCGTGATACCGCGTCCTCTTGTCACAAAACCGACCACTTCATCCCCGGGTACCGGATTACAACACTTCGCATAGCGGACGGCAAGGTCATGGATACCTTTCACAATGATACCGGACTTCGACTTTCGTATAATCTCCGGTTTTCTGGTGAGCTCCTCAATATTCTTTAATACGGTTTTGTCATCAATACTCTTGTCTTCCGCTTTCCGCTTGGCATCGAGGAGCTTTGCAAAACCTGCGACTCCTTGATTCCCCCGCGACCGACCGCGGCAAGCACGCTATCCCAGTCCCTATAGCTGTAACGGCGGAGTACCGCCTCGATAAAGTCGGGTTTCGTAAGTTCCGGCAGATTAATACCCTTCGCCTTGCAATACTTGTCCAAGAGCTCTTTTCCCCGGTCCAGATTCTCATCTTTCTGCTCATGACGAAACCATTGGTTAATCTTATTCTTCGCCTGCGTAGACTTTACGATGTTTAACCAGTCTCTCGAAGGGCCTTTGGAATTCTGGCTCGTGATGATATCGACCCGGTCTCCGTTTTGTAAACGGTATTCTATCGGCACCAGCTTATCGTTTACCTTTGCGCCGACCATCTTGTTTCCCACTGCGGAGTGGATAGAATAGGCAAAATCAATCGGTGTCGACCCCTGCGGAAGGTTCTTCACATCTCCGGTCGGTGTAAAGCAATACACATTGACATTGAAGAGGGAGAGATCGGACTTCACCATATTCATGAACTCTTTAGAATCCGATTCATCCTTCTGCCACTCCAGAATCTCGTGTAACCACTTCATCTTGGAGATCTCCGTCTCCGACGCTTTCTCCTTTGAACCGCCCTGCTCCTTATACTTCCAGTGGGCAGCGATACCGAACTCCGCGGTTCTGTGCATCTCGAAAGTACGAATCTGAATCTCGAACGGAACGCCGTCCTTCCCGATGACCGTCGTGTGCAGTGACTGGTACATATTGGGCTTCGGCATCGCGATGTAGTCCTTAAAACGTCCGGGAATCGGTCTGTACATCTTGTGAATCACGCCCAGAACCGCATAACAGTCCCGCACCGTCTCCACGATAATACGAATGGCAAAGAGGTCATAAATCTGGTCAATGGTCTTATTCTGATTCACCATTTTTTTGTAAATGGAAAAGAAATGCTTGATTCGACCCTTGATGTTCGCTTCAATGCCGCTTTCTTCGATGTGTTCCCGCACTTCCTCCACAATCGAGTTAATCCGATCCTCTCTTGCCTCCCGCTTAAAATGCACTTTGTCCGCAAGATCATAATAGACCTCCGGCTCCAGGTATTTTAAAGACAGGTCATCCATCTCAATCTTAATCTTACTGATACCGAGGCGGTCGGCAAGGGGAGAATAAATCTCCAAAGATTCCCGCGCCTTCTCCTTCCGTTTCTCCGGACTCTGGTACTCCAGCGTGCGGAGATTGTGCAGACGGTCTGCCAGCTTGATGATGATGACACGGATGTCCTTCGCCATGGAGACAAACATCTTCCTGAGGTTCTCCGCCTGCATCTCCACCTTGTCGGAATTGAGATTCAACTTGGTGAGCTTGGTGACCCCATCCACAAGGGTAGCCACATCCGGATTGAATTCTTTCTCCACCTCCTGCAAGGTCATCCCCGTATCTTCCACGACATCATGAAGAAGCCCTGCTGCAATCGTTTCCTTATCCATCTCCAAATCGGCAAGGATGATGGCAACGCAAAGCGGATGAATAATATAGGGTTCTCCTGATTTTCTCTTCTGCTCCTTATGTTGCTCCCTCGCCACTTCATACGCCTTCGTAATCATGGACAAATCTTCCGACGGATGATAGGAGCGAACATCTTTTAAGAGCATATTCAATAATTCTTCAGGAGGAGTATTGTCTTTTGGCCTTTCCAGCGGCCGATCTTCTTTCTTATCGATAACCATAGCTACTCCTCTTCATGTAGTCTGTTTTTATTTTACCTTCTTCCGATTTTCTTGTCAAAAAGCGCCCTCTTCTTCTATCCGGCGCTGTATTTCCTTTTTATTAAGTTTCCAGTCACAATTTTTTCATATCTTTTTTTTAAAATGTTTTCGAAAAGCATTATAGGGTTACTGTCCTGGCTATTTTTTTCGGAAGTTCAATTTTTTTATGAATGCTGCCGATATAGTATAGTCGATGAAGAAAGTGTGAGGTTAGCCTTTTATGAATATTTTATTTTTCATGACCCCGAAGTGCGATGTGGCTTTTGTTGAAGAAGAAGACAGTTTACGGAATACATTAGAGAAGATGGAGTACCATCGTTACTCCTCGATACCCGTTCTTACGAAAGACGGGAAGTTCGCCGGAACTCTCACGGAAGGAGATCTGCTCTGGGAGATTAAGAACCAGTTGCATCTGGACTTACACGAATCGGAAAAGATCATGGTGAAGGACATTCCCATGCGAAAGCACTTTGAAGCGGTAGACATCAACAGTTCCATGGAAAGTCTCCTGCACCGTGCCATTTCACAGAATTTTGTTCCCGTAGTGGACGACCTCGGGCACTTTATCGGTATCGTGAAGCGGCGAGAAATCATCAATTACTTCTACCGCAATGCGGATCTGCATCACCTGGACGCTGCCCGCATGGACAGAATGGAGTACGCACAGTAGTCCGGGCGGAATGGATTAGGTATGCACAGTAGTCCGGATGAATGAAGGATGCATAGCAAGCCCGGAATGAATGGATTACGGCTGAAATAGGAAGAGGAGGGTATCAGAACTTTCTGATGCTCTCCTCTTCTTTTTCTCCGGTCTTCTCAATGTTTCGAATTTCCACCACATAGGAACTGCCGTTTTCCAGCTCTACCGTAACCGCTTCCCCAAGCTTCTTTCCCATCACGGCTCTCCCAAGAGGAGAAATATTTGATATCTTCCCCTCGAGGGATTGCCCGCGGATGGAGGTCACGATATGATATACCTCTTCTTCCCGGTCCTCCGGAAAATAGAGCGTAACAGTATCATTGATACCGACTTCATCCCTACGGCTTTCGGTAGAAATCACTTTGGCAAACTTCAGAATTCTCTCCAGATAGCGAATGCGCGATTCGTTTTGATTCTTTTCCCGCTTTGCGGCATAGTACTCAAAATTCTCGGATAAATCCCCCTGTGCCCTCGCTTCTTTCACGGCTTCAATCAGTTTCGGGCGGATTTCCAGCTTTCTCTTCGTAATCTCCGCTTCTATTTTTCGTACGTCTTCTTTGGTTAATTCCTCTGCCATTTTTCTGTCTTTCTATTACTTTCCTTCATAACGAATCAAAGACTCTAAGGGATAGCCTTTCAGCTTTTCTCTTCCTTTCAAGCCGGCAAGTTCCATGACAACCGAAATCTTGACCACTTCCCCGCCAAGCATTTCCACCAGCTTACAAGCGGCTTCCAGAGTTCCTCCCGTCGCAATCAGATCATCGACGATGACCACCCGGGTTCCTTTCTGAATGGCATCCTTATGGATCTCCACTTCCGCTCTGCCGTATTCCAGGTCATAGGCCACGGAAACCGTTTCTCTCGGCAACTTTCCCTTCTTCCGTACCGGCACAAAGCCCTTATGCATCTCGTATGCAATGGCGGTACCGAAGATAAACCCGCGACTCTCCAGACCGATGACCAGGTCAAAATCCAGTCCATCCAGGGAATGAATCAACCCGTCCACGGAGTCCTTCAACCCGTCCGGATCCTGAATCAGGGATGTAATATCCCGAAAGATGATTCCCTTCTCCGGAAAATC
Source organism: Lachnospiraceae bacterium (assembly GCA_015258095.1). Taxonomy (GTDB): domain Bacteria; phylum Bacillota; class Clostridia; order Lachnospirales; family Lachnospiraceae; genus Oribacterium. Next base: position 7,053 of record JABZIV010000015.1, on the reverse strand, counting down.
CGGTATAGACAACACATAATCCGCTAAATTCTCTCTCTTCATACTTTCACGCTACTTCTCTTTCTCCCGACTGCACATCACCGCATAGCTCTGAATTGCAGCTACCGTCTTACCATCGGTTAGTTTACCCGCAAATATCCTATCCTGCAAGTCGGACAGTTCCCACTCTTCCAAAAAAATCTCTTCATCCGGGTCGAAATGCTGTTCTCCTTTTTTCAGATTCTTCGCAACAAAAATCCCAATCTTTTCATCGAGAAAGGCAACGGTCGTGTTCACATAGAGCAAAAATTGAAAATCATCGCTGGTATAGCCAGTCTCCTCCCGGAGTTCTCTCTTTGCACAGAGCAGAAAGTCTTCCTCTTCACTATCCCGCTTTCCGGCAGGAATCTCCAGGGTGTATCTTCCGAGGGCATGCCTATACTGTCTTTCCATCAGAATCTTGCCGTTCGGAAGTACCGGAAGCACCGCAGCCGCTCCCATGTGGTGAATAAAATCCCAGTGCGTCTTATGACCGCCGACATCCACATAATCATCATAGACTTTCAGCACCGACCCCTCGTACTTTAGTGTTCTTTCCAGCAAGGTCACCGGCTTCTTAACTTCTAGATCCTCTTCCCGAAATTCCTTATGCATACCCTATTCTCCTATGCTTCCCATAAAGAAAAGAGAGCTGTACAGTACCCTGTTCCTTCCGCTCTCCTTCTCTATGAATCCTGAATCTTACGCCATCTCTACAAGAGACACGCCATATCCCGCTTTGTTAATCCATTCCCGGATTTCCAATTCCGTGTGGGCTTCCTTCATCCTGACTTCCGCCGTCTTCTCTTTGAGATTGACCGTTCCCCATACCCCGGGAACCGCATTCAATGCATTTTCCACTTTCTTCTTACAGTTCTCACAGTGCATATCCTCTACTTTCACTTCTGCCTTATAGGGATAATGACTTGGATCCTGATCCGCTGCTTTCACTTCCGAAACGGCACATTCTCCGCCACCGCAACAACCGCTTTTTCCTCTTTTCATCATGCTTCGCACGGCAAAAACGATAATAAGCAAAACAACGCCGACAATAACAATATTTCCCATTTTCTACCTCCATCCGGGTTTACGAAGAAGAGTCTTCTCCTCCGAAATCTGCTGCCCAAACCAAATTAGTATTTCCTAACCAACTAGGATATCCTTTTTTCTCTTCTTGTCAAGAACTGTTCCTACTCTTCTTCCTCTTCCTTCTCCGGCGGAGTGAGCAAGCGTACAACCGTTTTTCCGATTCTATGATTCTTGATATACGCGACATCAATACTTAAATTGTCCGTATCCAGATGGAAGGACGAACCGTCCTCCGGCACCTTTCCGAGAATCCCCATGATATAGCCGCCGAAAGTATCCGCCGCCTCCAGGTCGAGATGAATCTTCAACGCTTCATTGACATCTTCCAAATCGGCAGAACCGAGAATAATCCATTCATTATCCCCGATTGCTTCAATCGGCTCCGGCTCCGGAAGCTCATCCTCTTCGTGAAGATCTCCCACCAGAGCCTCGATTAAGTCGTGCAGGGTTACGATACCGGTCATTCCGCCATACTCGTCCAGCACGACAGCATAGTACTTTCTTTCCTTCTTCATCGTATCGAAAAGATCGGAAACCTTCATGTTCTGTGAGACAAAGAAGGGGCGATCTACTGCATTTTTCATCACATTCGGACGACTCAGGTCATTTAAACGGAAGTAATCTTTGGTATTTAAGATTCCTATAATATCGTCATCATCTTCTCCGCAAATCGGATAGCAGGCAAAACGATGTTCATGAATCGTTCTTCGCCACTGCCTGTCCGTGTCCTCGATGTAGAGCATGGCAACATCGGTTCGATGCGTGCATACTTCTTCTACCGTCAAATCCTTAAACTCAAACACATTCTGGATAAACTCATTTTCCGTGGATTCAATGGTTCCCTTCTCCATTCCTTCATCCACCATCATCAGGATATCTTCCTCTGAAATCTGGTTGGAATCTTCATCCGGATTGATGCCGATCAGCCGTAAAATACTGTTCGTGGACGCGGAAAGAAGAAAAACGAGCGGCGTGCTCAAAATGGAAACGAGTCCCAAGACCGGCGTGATGAACAGGGCAATCGGCTCCGTGTATACCTGAGCAAGGCGCTTCGGAACCAGCTCTCCGAACACAATACTGAGATAGGAAAGCAATATCGTAATCAAAACAATGGAAATGGGGTGAATCACATCGAGGGAAAGCGCGGGAAAGAAACGCCGAACAAGTTGATCCACCATTCCTGCAAAGCTTTCCGATGCGAAGGCACTGGAAAGAAAGCCGGCGAGGGTAATCGCCACCTGAATCGTGGACAAAAAGCGGGAAGGGTCTTCTTTAAACTTTAAAAGCCGCTTTGCTTTCTGGTTTCCCTCTTCACTGAGCTTCTTTAACTTTCCTTCTCCTATCTGTATGACCGCAATTTCCGCGCAGGAAAAAAATCCATTGATGATAATCAGTACAAATAAGAGTATCACTCTTCCCAACATAACAGTTCTTCCATCCTCCTCATTTCAAACGATTCTTGCCATCTCTTTTTATGCAAGCAGAAAAAGGCATAGCAGAACTGCTATCCCTTTCTTTTCTCTTCAGCATAAACGCGCCTTCGCTATCTGATTTTTATTGGGGGTATCCGTATTCCCGTCCCCGTCGTCCATTCTGTTTCCTTTCCTGCTACAAAAACTTTCTCTTCGTCGTAGAAAATAATACTGCAAATTATACGGATGCATCCCGTTTTTGTCAAACCCACTTTTTATTTCTCATCAACAAATATACTTTACAAAGCGGGCAAAACCTTTGCAACATTTCGAATCCATGTTTTTATTCCTCTAAAGATGCCGTAATGTCTCTCCGCATCGCTTCTAAAACACGATAAAACTCTCTTGAAGAATACCGTCGCACGCCCTTTCCGGAAAAAGCCTGCACCTGTACTGCCCGGTCGGAGGTCACAATACTGACTCTTCTCCCCTTCTCCGCAAAATCCTTTGCCATCTTCGTCAACTGAAAGTCCGCCGTTTCCCCTTCCTTCGTAAAAATGCTTTCCAGGTTCTTCCCATACGTACGACTGCTGCCCTGATGTCCCTTTACATGATAGGCATCAAAAATCAGATAGACTTCCGTATCCTGATAAACGGCATATTCGGACAGGAGCGTAATCACCTTCTCCCTCCCCGCCATCAGATCCTCTCCGGCAAGTTCCTTTAGATAGGGGTCCGCAAACATAAAGTTGTATCCGTCTACCAGTAGTACTGCTTTCCTTCCCGGCACCGCCTGCTTCTCATACTGCGCCCGTGCCTCTCTCTGCTTTTCTTCCTTTTCCCTCGACAAAATAAGCTTCTGTTCGGAAAGAAGCGCTTCCTTTCCCCGGTTCCGGATCGGTCCGAAGGTTTTCACAAAGATTTCTTCCAGCGTGGCATCCTGAATATAGCTTCCGCTCTTCTCTTTTTTCTTCTCTTTCTTTGTGAAAGGCGCCTGCTCCTCTATTTCTTCCGACACTTCTCCGTAGAGTAACTGCGCTGCAAGTTCCCGGTTCAAAAAATGCTTCTCGACAAGAGTCCGCTCCTCCTCTTCTCCCAGCGGCAGAAACTTTTGAAAACGGTAACGCACTTCCGCTCCAAAGTCCTGTAAATCCTTTAAGAGTCGAGGTAGATTTTCTCCCGGAATCTTTCCCGCGAGACGCACTGTTTCCCCCTCCTGGAGAAGTTCTTCCTGCTTTCCTTTTCCTTTTTCGATCCTCTGCAAAATATCGCCGAGAAACGATGCTTCTGTCGTAATCCGATACGCGAAAAGCGGATAGAAGAGCTTCGTTCCGCTGATCCTCCTCGCTTCGGAAAAGGCTTCCAAGAAGGCTTCTTTAAAATCGATATAGTAGGAAGCGCTTTCTTTGTATTCCGCATCCAAGAGTTCCACCCGGTACTCTGTATAGGGCCCCGCAAGCAGCATTCCTTTCGGACTCGCCTCCCGCCATTCCGTCTCCAGCCGATTCCGCCACTCCTCTTTTAAGGAAAGGCCCTCCGCGAACTGCAAAAGATAGTTTTCTTCTCTCTGTTCTTCTCCTGTTTCTCCCTCTTTTTTCTTCTCTGTTTCTCCTTCTTCTTTCTTTTCCTGTCCTTCGACAAGCGGAGAAAGACGAAGACGAAGAGAAAAGAAATGCCCCTGACGGGAAAGGAGTCCCTCCGCTTCCGCCGTCTTCCGCGGTCCTTCCCCGTAAATCGCTTCTATATCGGAAAATACAAGTTCCTCTCCCGTCCTTTTTAAAAAAAGAGTCCGCAGTAACTCTTTCTGTAAAGCGCCAAGGGAGCGAATGCGCACTGTTTTCCCCTCTTCCGAAAGCCCCAGACCCCACTCGGGAAACTCTTCCGAAAGGGCACGAACAACGGGAAGAAAACGAAGAATGTCTCCTTCTTTCAAGGAAAGTTTCTGTTCAAAATAGGTTTTTTCCGCTCGCATTCCTTCCTCTGCACAGGGGAAGGCTCCCGTCCGTACTTTCTCGGAAACCGGCGCAAGAAAAAGACTGCCTTCTTCCACCGCACTGCAATCCGTGTAACGATCTCCCTCTTCCATACGGATCTCCGTCAGTTTCTCTCCCGGAATCCACTCTTCCCTTACGCTGAGATTTCCCTTGAAAAGACGGGCCTTTGCGATACGTCTTCCTTTCTCATCTCTTGTAATCTTATAAATGTAGCCTGCTTTCTCTCCTTTTTCCTTCCTCTCCCGCGTTTCACAGAGCAGGGTAACGGCACGTAAAAATGCGTCCATTCCTTCCTGCTTTAAAGCCGATCCGAAAAACACGGGAAAAAGCAGTCGTTGTTCCATCAGTCCCCGGATGGTTTCTATCGAGAGGTTTCCCTTCTCTAGGTATTCTTCCATACTTTTCGTCCCGGACAAAGAGACTTCTTCCAGAAAAGCGGTCCGTGCCTCCTTCCCGTTTTCTTCTGAAAAAGGCGTAAAGTCGACAAGGGCTTCTCCGGGAAGCCCTGCCCTCAACTCTTCCATCAGGCTCTCCCGGCTTCCTTCCCACAAATCCATTTTATTGACAAAGAGAAAGAGAGGAAGTCCGGCTTTCCCGGCAAGAGACCATAATTCTCTTTCCCGTCCGCCGATGCCTTCCTTCCCGTCCAAAAGCAGTATCCCGTAATCCAGAACCTTTAAAGCACGTTCCATTTCCCCGGAAAACTCTCTGTGCCCCGGTGTATCCAAAAGAAAAAAGCGTTTATTTTCCCTTGAAAAATAAACACTCTTCGCATAGATGGTGATTCCTTTTTTCCGCTCTAATTCATCGTGGTCAAGCACACTGTCCCCATGATCCACGCGTCCCTTCTTCTCTATCTTGCCGCTTTCAAAAAGCAGACTTTCCGAAAGACTGGTCTTTCCCCGATCCACCTGTGCCAAAAGGCCCAGTACGATATTTTCCATCTCCCCGTCAATCCTTCTCCCGCATTTTTCCTTCACTTTCCTGATTCAGAAAAGCCATAATCTTCCCAACACATTCCCATGCGGAAAGCATCCCCTCCCGCAAGGTGAAGGCTGCATACTTTTGATACAGGGCCGTGCGCTCTTCATATAAATCCCGCAGAGTGAAGCCGTCCGGTATTGCCACACCGCGCTTTACCGGATCTCCAATCCGTTTCTCCATCTCCTCATAGGAAATATGCAGATAAATCACCACGGAAATCTGCTGCAAGTGACGCATCGCCTTCTCACTATAGCAGATAGAACCGCCGGGAGAAATCACCGTATTCTCCACGGAAAGAGAAGCACCCGTATCTCCTTCGATCTGAAGAAAGCCTTCTCTCCCCTCCTCCGCAATGATTTCCCGAAGCAGTTTCCCGGTATTCTCCTGTATAACGGTGTCCAGATCCAGAAAAGTCATTTTCCGCTTCTTCGCAAGCATCTTTCCCAGCACACTCTTCCCGCTCGACGGCATACCGATCAGACATACATTCATCTTCTTGCCTTCCTTACATCTGCTCCGCATAAAGAGACAGAGGCGGTATCAATTGCTTCTTTCTGGAAACCAGCTTCGGAATCCGTGCAACATAGCCTTCCACACTTACTCCGTCCAGCTCATAATTCTTCTTCTCCGTCTCCAGAGAAAACGCCAGATTCATGAGTTCTCCCGCACGGGATCCCACTGCCAGTAAAAGCGTGTCCTGACTCAGGATATTGGTCAGCATAACGAAAGTCATATTCAACTTCTCTTTTTCCAGGGCGACCTTGGCGTAATGCAGGAGACGATTCGAGAGTCCCTGCAACTCTTCTTCATTCAGGGAAGTAATCTGGCTCACTCCGAAACGAAGCTTCCCCGCGGTAAAAATCTTAAAATCCTGATAAAAAATCTCTTTATCCGTCTTCTGCTTCAGATTGGATGCGGCGGAGAACATCTCCATAGCATACTTTTCGATCTCCACTCCGGCAATCTTCGCCAGCTCCCTAGCTGCTTCTTCATCCACCGGTGTACAAGTCGGGGAGCGGAAAAGCAGCGTATCGGAAATGATGGCGGACATCAGAAGTCCCGCCGTCGTTTTATCAATCGGAATATTGTTTTCCTGATAAATCTTATAAATAATGGTACTGCAACAGCCAAGCGGCTGATTCCGAAAGTATACGGGAGACAGCGTTTGAATCGTTCCCAGACGATGATGGTCAATAATCTCCAGAATCTCCGCGCCTTCCATCCCCGGAAGTGCCTGCCCGAGTTCATTATGATCCACCATAATGACCTGCTTTCCTCTCGCGCCGAGCAGATTTCTGCGGGAAATCATTCCGAGGTACTTTCCTTCTTTACTGAGAATCGGGAAATCTCTGTGTCTCTTACTGGCCATCACTTCCCGGATATCATCGATATAATCCTCCTCCTGGAAAGCGATAATGCCTTCTTTCGTCATAAAGAAATCAATCGGAATCGACTGGTTAATCAGCCTTGCCGCAGTGTACGCATCATAGGAAGTGACCATGATAATCATCCCGTTATGCTCTGCGAGATTCCGAATAGTAGGGGATGCATTGGCT